>CAYYIR010000023.1:0-15287 GCA_964471995.1 uncultured Nitrospina sp.
GATGTAGTTCAAAGAGACTTGGCGATCGAATTACTCAACGATCTTTGTACCTGGGAGAAGACCAAGCCACTTTACGAGAGAATCATTCGAGAGTTGAACGAATTGAGTTCGCGGCCCAGTTTGACGCAAGTGGAATCGGAGAAATTCGCCAAACTGCGGGAGGCGGAAGAAATCGTTATGGCATTGAAAGACCAAATCGATTTCGCAATCAACTCGCAGCGCAGCCCCGACTTTTATGAAATAGATCAATATATGGAAAACCTGAAGGTGATGGATGTGTGGTTGGATAACATACTGGCCCCGTATTATCCATCACAGTTGACAGTGATTGGCAGTCAAATGCGGTTTTCACCTTATTCTTCTAAAGAAGTAATTGATTCTTTCAGTCATCCTGAAGAAAACTTTTTCTACGATCTTTATGAGAAATGGTACCTCGATGACATCTTAAAAGAAGATATCGATATTTTCGGAATTTCCATCACCTCGGTGGAGCAGATCATATCCGGGTTGACTCTGGCCTATCTGGTTAAGAAGAACCGTCCTGAGATTCATATTACCGTCGGTGGCAGTGTGTTTACTAAACTCGTCGATCGACTGGAAAAAGACGCGTCTCCCTTATTTGATTTTGTTGATAGTTTTATTGTGCATGAGGGGGAAACTCCGTTACTCCGCCTGGTCGAACATTTAAGGGGAGATGGAGATTTAAGCAAAGTTCCCAATTTAATTTACCGGGAAGAGGGTGTTGTGAAAGTGAATCGTCCCTTTGCCAAAGAGGAACTCAATGCGCTTCCTACTCCTGATTTTGATGGACTGCCCCTGGACTTGTACCTATCGCCTACACGTGTATTACCTGTTATGGGATCGCGAGGTTGTTACTGGGAAAAATGTGCTTTTTGCTCCATTCCTTTTGATCATATGAATTTTCATGTCCGGTACGCTGAAAACGTGGTCAATGACTTTAAAGTGCTCCAGGAAAAATATAATTGCGATCATTTCTTTTTCACCGATGAGGCGCTGCCGATTAATTTCTTAAGAACATTTGCGGCAAAAATTATCGAGCAAAAGGTCGATGTGCAATGGACAGGCGAACTGAAATTTGAGAAGAGTCTCTTGAAAGATGATCGCATCGAATTACTTTACAAGTCAGGCTGTAGAAAATTGATTTTTGGATTGGAGTCTTATAACCAACGGGTTCTTGATGCCATGAAAAAGGGTGTTGAACTCAGTTGGGTGGATGATACAGCTGAAGCCTGTATGAAATTGGGAATTGCAATGCATTTCTACCTGATTTGTGGTTTTCCAACAGAAACAGAAGCCGAGGTTATGGATTCGATCAACTTTGTACTTAACAACCAGCGTCTACTTGACTCACCTGGTTTTTCTGCCATCTTGTCACAGTTTGATTTGGAGCGCGGTGCTCCTATTGAAAAAACCCCTGCAGAGTGGGGGATAACAAAACTGTATACGCCGCCTGAACATGATTTAAGCTTAGGCTACACATATGAAACAACCATAGGCATGTCGTCAGACGAAGCTAACGCTTTGTATCAGCAGTTGATCGAAAAACTGGGCCGCGAAGTAATGACGTTCCCGCATAACTATTCCTTGTCCGATGGATTGCTTTACCTTTCGCATCATCAGAAAAATTCTTTGACGGAACGGCTAGGCGCGCTAGCTTAATACCCTTTGATTTTTATTCCTCAATAATTATGAAATTTGTAAAAGTAATGAAGGAAGAGGATTTGCCCATTGGCAAGTCTGCAATTATTGCGGCGGGGGATAAACAAATCGCCTTGTTTAATTACAAGGGAAAGTATTATGCGATAACAAATACCTGTCCCCACCGTGGATCCCCTTTGGGTGAAGGAAGAATAGAAGAAGGAATTGTTATTTGTCCCAACCATGAATGGAGATTCAGGTTGATGGATGGGGCCAATATGCAGAACCCTGAATTATTTATTCCTACTTATCCAGTTAAAACCAAGAACGATAATATTTATATTGGTCTGGAAGCTGATGAAGAAAATATTGCCTATGGAAAAAAGGCTTCCAATCTGCCATCGAGTATAAAATTTAGTATTCCCACTATCCAAAAGCCTCGCAATCCTGACGAGGAACTCGATTGATGATTGCTATTAGTAATTAAACAGATGTAATCGGGTTGCTTGGGGTAATGGTGATTCAACCGGTAGGATTATCGTCTTCGATTTCCACCCATTTCGGGTCCCCGTGGGCCTTGTAGTTTTCAGTTCCGCAAAAAGTTCCTTCGTGATAAATATTCACCTTGAATTTTCCCCCGCCATATTTTTCGGTGATGTAGGGAACCGGGTCTTCAATCTCAATGAGTTCGGGAGTTTCGTATTTTCCAATCAACTTGAACTCCATTCCCATTCCTGAGGGAAGCAACACATAGAATTTTAAATTAGTTGAAGCGAGAATCTTTTTAAAATCATCCTCGCAATCATCCCGGGTGTAATTGGGGCCTACATTTTGGCGTGCTCTTCTTTTAAGATAGTCCTCCATTAAATTGTAGAACCACCAGTTTTTTTGTTTACGAGTATCATGTAGAAAAGGGTACTCTACAAATCCATGTTTATTAATAAATGGTTTTTTGGCCATTCAAAAACTCCTGCAATTTCTGAAAATAAGCACAATTATATGCATTTGTAGGTTTATAGACAAGCGATAGCATTTATTTAAAAGGGAAAAATGTCTAGTTGGTATGGAAAATATTATTGGCGGGCAGGATTTAAAACACGTTTGTATGATTGGTTGACGCCAGAATCCTATTATGAATCCATGCGCCAGACAATAGGACAAGTTTCTGGTAAAGCCGGTCAAAAAATCTGGGATGTAGGATGTGGTTCAGGCTTGCTACTAAGATTTTTTAAAGAAAGTCTTAATGGAGATATGATTTATTATGGGTCAGACCTTTTATTTGCTGGACTGGAGCAAGTAAAAATTCGTGCAAAGGAGCTCAAGGTTTCTTCTGAGGTTAATTGTTTTCAAAATGATGTGACCGAAGCATCCCCATTTAAAGAAAATTCTATGGATGTTGTGGTAGCCCATTTTTCAATCTATACGATTTCAGAGATTGAAAAGAGGCATCAAGCTATAAAAAATATGTTTCTTACTTTAAAACCAAATGGAATGTTGATTGTCGTTTGTCCGTCAAAAGATTATGACGCGGGAACAATAATCAAAGAAAGTTTCGAACTTGTTAAAGTTAGAAAAGGATATTTTGCTGCGATGATCAAAAGGATATTTTTTTACCCGTTGACCAAGTACCTAGGATTAAATTTTATTCAGAAACAATTAAAATTGGGTAATTGGATGGCGTATTCGATCGAAGATTTATCGGGTGAATTAAATCAGGCGGGATTTAAAATATTTTTTATAAAAACGGTATACGCCAGAGGGGCGTATTTAATGTGTGGTATTAAAGAGTACTGATTACTGCATAGGAAAACCAGAAAGCCTGCCTTGCCTTCAAAAGCAATATAGGCGGTGCATAGAGCTCTATACATAGTGGGTCTTTAGGAAACACCAAAAGAAATATTCTCTCAAAAAGCCTAAAATATCTGGCTAAAAAACATTCTTGTGCATCTTGTATCGATTTAGTTAGAGTCCCGCGTCTTTTTTTATGGCCTTGGCTTTATCAGTTTTTTCCCAAGTAAAAGATGCTTCTTTTCTACCAAAATGACCATAAGCAGCTGTTGGCAGGTAACGAGGTTTTAATAGATCAAGGGTTTTGACTATGCCTGCGGGTTTTAAGTTAAAATGTGAACGCACTAGGTTTTCCAGGATTCCTGGGTCAACATTATGAGTTCCAAAGGTTTCTATGCAAACGGACACGGGATCAGCGACACCAATTGCGTAGGCCAATTGAACTTCGCAGCGTCTAGCTACGTTGGCCGCTACAAGATTTTTTGCAATATAGCGGGCCATATATGCTGCAGATCGGTCTACCTTTGAAGGGTCTTTCCCAGAGAATGCGCCTCCACCATGACGGGAAAATCCACCATAGGTATCAACAATAATCTTTCTTCCCGTTAAACCACAGTCTCCATGTGGTCCACCTACAACAAAACGTCCCGTAGGATTGACATGCACTTTCATTTTTTTATGCTGCAAACTTTTTGGAATCACCTTATTGATGACTAATTCGGTCACATCAGCTTTTATTTGCTTGGTGGTTATATTGGGATCATGCTGGGTTGAAATAACAACCGTCTCTATATATACAGGTTTGTTGTTTTCGTATCGCACAGAAACCTGTGATTTACTATCAGGGCGAAGATAGGGGAGGGCACCCTTTTTCCTTATATCCGCAAGCTTTTTAACTAGCTTGTGAGAATACATGATGGGCATAGGCATAAGTTCGGGGGTTTCTTTGCTGGCGTAGCCGAACATCATTCCTTGGTCTCCAGCACCTTGCTCATGTTTATCGTCATTAACACCCCTAGCAATATCTTTGGATTGCTCATCAAGAGCCACTTGCACACCACATGTTTCGAAGTCAAAGCCCATGTCAGATTGGGTATAACCGATATTTTTAATAGTATTTCGAATTATTTTTGGCATTTCCACATAGCAGTTTGTGGAAATTTCTCCTGCGATCACAACAAACCCTGTTGTAATCATAGTTTCGCAAGCCACACGGGCTGTTCGGTCTTTCGCCAAAATTGCATCCAGAATAGAATCCGAAATCTGATCTGCCATTTTATCAGGATGCCCCTCAGATACAGATTCTGAGGTGAATAAAAAATTTCCTGGGTTCATTAATGCTTTCCTTTTATTTAATATTTATTATTGGACCAGATTTATTTTCTATAAAATCAGGGGAATTAAATCAGGCAGGTTTTAATCTTTCTTGGAAGCTAAGATCTCGATCAAAATCATCAGGAAACCTAGCTCGCATTTCATTTGCAATAAAACTTGATACTTCCTCCACTGATTTTAAATTTAACACATGATTAGCCAATTGGCGAGCTTCTTCCAATCGAATTAAACGAATTATTTTTTTAACTTTAGGGATTGAATGGGGTTCCATGCTTAGGTTATCTATTTTCCCTAGTCCCATTAATAGCATCGTGGCCATGGGGTCACCTCCCAGTTCACCGCAAATTGAAATCTTTTTGCCTACTTTATTTGCAGCATTAAATATTTGCTTCAAGGATCTTATCACGGAGGGGTGAAAAGGTTGATAAAGGTGGGCAACATTTTCATTTACCCGATCAATGGCCAGAAGATACTGAATCAGATCATTAGAGCCTATGCTGATAAAGTCTACATGATCCAGAATATGATCAATGCAGATTGCAGCTGCAGGTGTCTCGATCATTGCTCCTATTTTAATGTGTTCATTAAAAGGAATTTGTTCTTTTTTTAAGGTGTTTTTTGCCTTTTGTAATAACTCGTTAGCTTGAATTATTTCCGTAACCGACGATATCATAGGGTAAAGGATTTTTACATCCCCATAAAAGCTTGCCCTTAAAATCCCTTTAAGCTGAGAAAAAAATAAATCCGGCTCAGCTAGCGATAATCTGATGCCTCTTAATCCAAGTGCAGGATTATCCTCATTATTGGTCTGAGTTCCTGAAAGTTGCTTATCCATGCCAATGTCTAGGGTGCGGATAACCAGTGGTTTATCGACCATTTCTTGAGCAACAAACTTGAAATTTTCATACAATTCTTTTTCATTTGGCAAACTAGATGCAGACATATAAAGGAATTCAGTTCGGTAAAGGCCGACCCCTTCTGCACCAAACTTGTGGAGGGTTTTCGCTTCCTGATTGGATTCAATATTAGCCAGTAGATGAATTTGGTGCCCATCCAGTGTTTCTGCAGATTGATGAATATTAGCCAAGAGACGCTCTTCATACCTACGGTAGTTTTCTTGCTTTGTTAGAAAATGATTTGCATTTTCATCGGTTGGGTGAATGATCACTTCACCGTCAATCCCATCCACGATGATTTTATCACCGGAATTTATTTGTGAAGTCAATTCCTTAATACCAGTGACAGCAGGAATTCCTAAAGCTGCTGCAAATATTCCCACATGCGAGGTCTTTCCACCTGTTTCGGTGGCGAGCCCCTTTATAAATTTTCTTGGCATACTTAAAGTATCCGAAGGACTTAAAGAATGAGTAACTAGGATTACTGGTTCCTGAATATCGGATAATGTTTCCTGAGAATGACCCATCAAATTCCTAAGTATTGCCTGTACGAGTAGGTCGAGATCATCCTTTTTCCCTTTTAAATAGTCATCATTGATATTGTCAAACAGGTTGAGGAAGGTTTCTAGGGTTTGATTTAAGGTCCACTCGGCATTGGTGCGATTGGCCCTTATATTTTTAATAGTATCATTTACTAGAATGTCATCATCTAAAAGGAGAGTGTAGGTATCCAGTATAACTGCATACTTATCAGCAATTTTTTCTGCACGATTTTTAATATCCGCCATTTGCAATTTAGTTTTTGCAATTGCATTACGAAATCTCTCGATTTCATTTTCTACTTCGTGCTCTTCAAGTGTTTGTTTAAGGATGCTGAGTTTGGAATGATCGAACAAATATGCTTTTCCGACAGCCACACCTTTGGATACAGCTATTCCTTTCATATGATTTTTGTCAGATAAATTTGGAGTCTTCATTTGTTAATATTGAATAAATGGCATCTGAGCTTTCAGCTTGCAAAATTTCATCGCGTAATCCTTGATTTTTAAAAATTCTAGAGACTCGTGCAAGTACCTTTAAATGCTGTCCTGTAGAATGTGCGGGGGCAATAACCATACAAACAAAATGGACAGGTTTTTGATCTAGGGATTCAAACTCCACACCATTTTTAGATCTTGCTAAAACAGTTATAATTTTTGTTACCTCGTCTGACTTGCCGTGCGGAATGGCAATATTTTCACCTATTCCTGTACTTCCTAACTTCTCGCGTTCCATTAGAGTCTCGAAGAGGGCCTGATCATTTTTTATAAAGTTGTTTTTTTTCAGGCATTGGGTCATCTCTTTAATGACCTTCACTTTATTGTCCCCTAATAAATCTGCAATCACAGATTCTTTTTTAAGTATTTCATCAATTTTCATTTTATCTATTCTATTTATTTGAGCTCGGATTAATTAAGTAAATTTTTTTTAGGAATCTTGTTTTGATCTTGCCTCTTTTGCTTTATCCCTATGCTTTCTAAGTTGGTTCTCCATTTTTTCTAAGGCTTTATCTATGGAAATATACATGTCTTTGGTTTCTTCATGACTATGCAAAGTCATACCTTTAGTTTTTAAGATGATTTCAGCCAAGTGACGGTGTTTTTCTACAGACAGGGTTATGTGAATATCTGCAGTTTCATCTAAAATAATAATGGTTTTGCTTATCTTATCTTTTAAGTGATCTCTTATGCCATCAGTAACTTCTATTTTTCTTCCTGTCACATTTAATTTCATATTTATATTTTAACTTATGCTTGAAATAATTTCTGAATAAAAATGAGAGGAGTCGGTTTAATTAAAAAAACTTTTTTCTTTTACTTGCGGGAGGGATATTGAGTTCTTTTCTATACTTAGTAATAGTTCGCCTGGCTATTTTAGCATTTTTTCTCATTAGCACTTGAACCATTTGATCATCAGTATAAGGATTACTGCTATCCTCTTCGTTAACGACTTCTTTGATCATACTTTTTACTCTTATAGAAGATAGGTTGTTACCTATATAGGATTTAATGCCGCTATGGAAAAAGAATTTTAATTCGTAAATTCCCTGTGGTGTATCAATGTATTTATTTGTAGTAATTCGACTTACGGTTGATTCGTGCATTTCTATATCTTTTGCGACATCTTTTAAAACCATGGGTTGTAAATAGGAAAGCCCATGGTCGAGAAAATTTTTCTGAAGTTTAATTATACTTTTTCCCACCTTATAAATAGTTTGTCTGCGTTGGTCGATGCTTTTAATCAGCCATAAAGCGGAACGATATTTTTCATCTAAATATTCTTTGGTTTTACCTTCTTTTGAGGTATTCAAAAGGTTTTGGTAAAAAGCGTTAATCTTGATATTTGGGATGCCATCTTCATTTAATGAGACATCATAGCCTTCATCGGTCTTTATGACGACGAGGTCCGGTCTAACGTAGTCAATAGTTTCTGAGTTGAATGCAATACCGGGTTTGGGTGAAAACTCTCTGATAATTTTGAGTGCCTCAAGAACATCATCAAGGTTTATTTTTAATTCTGCTGCAACTTTGGGAAGGTATCTATCTTCGAGGCGATCCAAATATTTTTCTATTAATTTATTGACCAAAGGATGGGTTTTTGGCATCTCTTCTGCCTGAATCATTAAGCATTCTTGAAGCGAGCGGGCTGCGACGCCAACAGGTTCAAACTTTTGAATGATCTTTAAAACTCGTTCAACGTTGGCTTCATCCGTTTGGCATGTATTAGCTATTTCGGATACATCCGCACCCAGGTACCCATCTTTTTGTATATTTCCAATTATACAGGAGCCGATGAACTTGTCCCAATCCGAGTCAATAGTCAGATTTAATTGCCAAAATAGATGATCGGATAATGAGATATCTTTTTTATAGGTGGCCTCAATAGAAGGTTTTTCTGCCAGACTTTCTGCGGACATCCCCTGGTCAATATTGTTTTGAAAATAACTGTCCCAATCAATTTCTTGTTCTTGAGAATCTTGTGAACTTTCGAATTCATAATTTTCCTCCTCATCCTCCTTTTTTCTTTCATCCATCGAATCGATATCATCTTCTAGTATTTCCTCGAGAACAGGATTATCAATAATTTCCTGCCTAACTAGTTGGGCCAATTCTAGTCTTGCCAGTGGTAAAAGTTTGATGGCCTGCTGGAGCATCGGAGTCATGACCAGCTTTTGGTTCATTTTCAAGTTCAAATTCATTTTCATTTCCATCGCCATTATTTTCTCTCCGACTAAAATGAAAACTGGTTGCCCAGGTAAATTCGCTTCACCTTTTCGTCTTGGGCGACCTTATGAGGTGAACCTGAGGAAATAATTTCACCTTCATTGATGATGTAGGCTCGATCTGTAATACTTAATGTTTCGCGTACATTATGATCCGTTATAAGCACCCCAATACCTCTCTTTTTTAGTTGAGAAATAATCGATTGAATATCTGCAACTGCTATTGGGTCAATTCCCGCAAAAGGTTCATCTAGTAAAACAAATAAAGGTGAGTTGGCTAACGCCCTACTAATTTCAACTCGTCTTCTTTCTCCTCCAGAAAGAGCATAGGCCATAGAATCTTTAATGTGTAAAATGTTTAATTCTCTGAGTAAAGAACGAGCCTTTTTTTTTCTATCAAATCTAGAAAGTTTTTGCGATTCCAGCACAGCCAAAATATTTTCTTCGACAGTTAATTTCCTGAAGACGGAAGGTTCTTGCGGCAAGTAACTTACTCCTTTTTTAGCTCGCTTATGCATTGGAAAAAAAGTTACATCTTCATCGTTTAATATCACTTGTCCTTCATCAGGGCGGGTAAGTCCCACTACCATATAAAAAGTTGTAGTTTTACCTGCACCGTTAGGCCCCAGTAACCCAACAATCTCTCCTTGTTTGATTTCCAGGTTTACCCTGTTTACTACTTTTCGAGATCTGAATGCTTTGACAAGATTTTGGATTTTCAGTCCATGCACAGTAATATTTTTCTTTAAAAATTTTGTTATTATTTATTCTGATCTTTGGGTTTTTGTGTTTTACTTTTTTTTTCTTTATCCTTAGGATATATTTTCATGCGTACCCTGTCATTGGCTACAAACCGATCCTTATCCAAAAGAAAAATCATCTCGCGGCCTTCGATCATATTAGCTTCTTCCCATGCGGTCGCTTTGGGGGTTCCGGTCAAGATAATTTTCTGCAGTTTATCCAGGTAAATGGCCTTATCTCCCTTGGCTCGCTTTAGACCGCGCGTGATGAAAACGTTACCTATCGCTACAATTTCCTCGGTTTCTTTTTTGTCTGGGGTGTTATAAACCTCAAGAATGTCACAAGTGATTTTTAAATTTCCCCAGTAACCCACCACATTTCCTGAGAAGATGATTTTTAAACCACCGTCCTCTGAACGCATGCGGTCCGAGTTAATTTCAACAGGTTTTTCTTTGTCTTTAGCGAATAAGTGGGGAGATATAATGAGGGATAAAGAAAGTGCTACAGTTATTATGTAACTCCATTTTTTAATTTTATTCATAGCTCTATCTTGAAAACCCTGTTTTTTTAGATTCATTTTGGTTTGATTTGAATCTCGATGCTAAGGCTTGCGAATTGCTAGTTAGTTTTACATTGCCAACCAGATCAATATTTTTTGAACTGTTTTCGTAGGTGCCAGATTTTGCCGTTATGATATAGAGGTTCTTATTATTTTTTGGAAGAATCATTTCGACATCTTTTAGGTGGGTAACATCTTTCTGATTATTTACTTGTGCCAGTCCCGCTTTTAAAATCCATTCTTTTTTACCCTTTACTTCGTGGGTAACCTTGAAATTCTCAATTTCTACATCTACCCCTTTTTCCATAATTTTGACTTTTAAGTTACCTATGTCGATCTTATTATCCTTCACTTGATAAAAATAAAAACCTGCTAGGCTAACTAGACCCAAGGCGGCAATTAGCAAAATAAATCTGACAGCATTGATCATTTAACTTATTAATTTTTAAAGAATTATACTTTTATGCAAATGGCATACCATCAGTCTGATGATGCCATATGGGCTAATCAATGTAAAGGGAAAAGGGGTTGATTTCTTGGAGTCATAAGTGTGGGTACAAAGTTGAACTCGCGGATGGTTTCATTTTTGATGTTGATATGAATTTCTAGCCGTTCCTGAATACCGAACATAAGCTTATCCGATTTTGTGTCTAATTTTAATTTTTCGGACCATTCGATGATAGTTATGGACGGACTATAAATAATTTCTTCCAACCCTAAATTCAGTATTTCACCTTCGGTTTCTAAGCGGTAAAGATCGATATGAAAAATAGGCACTTTAGCAGGATATTCATTAATTAATGTGAAGGTAGGGCTACGAATATAAGTATTATTATCTAAGCCGGCACCTAGGCATATTCCTTGCGTTAGGCATGTTTTGCCGGCACCCAAATCGCCAAAAAGAAGTATCAGATCTCCCGATATCAGTTTGGTTCCAAGGTTTCTTCCAAGTTCCAAGGTTTCATCTGCACTTTGAGTGATTGATTTTATCATGGCAGAACCCGCTTTAATGTTTCTGGAAGGTTTCTTAATAGATCTCCTGCAATCAGGTTGGTTTGGGCTTCGTTTTTGGAAAAAATGTCACCAGAGTAACCATGAATATAGGCGCCAGCAATTGTGGATTGGATAAGAGGGATATTCTGTGCTGCCAAACCTGCGATGACTCCAGTTAAAACGTCCCCAGATCCTCCTGTGGCCATACCTGGGTTTCCCGTTGAATTGAGATACAAATTTCCCTCAGGAGTTCCTATAAGGCTGGGCACACCTTTAAGAAGTAAAATAACAGAATATTTTTGTGCGAACTCGGTAGTGATATTTATCCTATTTGCTTGGATTGCTTGTGTAGATAAACCTGTTAGTCTAGATAGTTCTTTTGGATGGGGAGTAAGAACAGCAGATTTTAAGCTGCCCATCCAATTTAAATTATTTTCCAGTGCGTTGAGTGCATCGGCATCCAAAATTAAGGGGCACGTAATATGAGGTAATAATTCACCTATCAATTGAACTGTTTCGGGTTCGGTTGTGAGACCGGGACCCATTGCAACTGCAGACTTTTCCTCAAGCAACTTTATAATAGGCTCCTTTGCTTTTAAAGATAGAGCGCCTGACGAAGTTTCAGGTAAAGGTACAGTCATCACTTCCATAGGGTGTAATTCGAATGCTTTTTGACATGAATCAGGTAAGGCCAGAGTGCATAAACCGCAACCTGCTCTTAAAGCGGCAAGGGCACTTAATCCCGCAGCACCACCCTTTCCTCTAGATCCAGCCAGTATTAAAACATGACCGTAATTCCCTTTATGAGAATCAGGTTTACGAGCATGAAAAATTTTCTTTATATCTTTTTCTTCTAAAAGATGAATCTTAGTGTCTTGTCTTTTTACAAATGGGATACCTATATCCAGTAGTTCTACTTTTTTCATCGCCCCAGCAGCGGGATAAATTAAATGACTTATTTTCATTGAGTCCAAAGCAAAAGTCAGGTCGGAAATAACATGAGGGCCGCTTAACAGTCCGGAATCCGAATCGATTCCAGAGTTTATATCTACGGAGACACAAAACTTTTGATACTGGTTGATTTTTTCGATAACAGCTTTCATAAACCCTGTAGCCGATTTGGAAAGCCCGGTTCCAAACAAGGCATCAACAATAATATCTGAATGACGCAGCTTATGGTCAAAGCTATTTATGTTTTCGACTTGTAACTCTTGTATGGGTATCTTGAGGCTTTTTGCAGAAAGAGCGTTGGTTTTGGCATCTTCTTTCAAGTCAGAAAGCTTTCCTGCCAGAAGAACCATAGTATTGATGCCTAATTGATGTAGATGTCGTGCTATTACAAAACCATCTCCCCCATTATTACCTTTCCCGCAGAATATAGTTACTTTTTTTGAGGCAATATCAGGAAGAATTTCTTGTAACCTCTTAACAATGGCTTTGCCTGCATTTTCCATTAACACAATACCGGGAACCCCTATCTCTTCTATGGCCCATTGGTCTATGGCCCGCATTTGTTCTGCTGTAACGACGGGAAGCAAAGCGTGTCCTATTATTTAAAGGTGGTGGCGAAGTAAGTCGTCTTTGAATTAAACATAAATAGAGTAAGGATAGTCTTTAGATTCTTTAAGCGATATTTCTTCATTCGTCGGAACTAGACCATTGATTACCCCGAACAGATAGGGGCAGTGATACCCTAAATCATGTTTTTGTTTTTGGGTGAGAGAATTGAAGTGCTCCTCTTCTATTGCAAAGTTCCTATCAAAAAAGTAATTACTTAGGAAATTTTCAAAATGAACGGGTTGTGCTTCCAGTTCAGGAAGATAGTTGATTCTTTCTTGATCATTTTCATGATTATAGTTAAAAACAAATCGAACCAAAACGTCAAAAAGAAAAGAAAAATGATAGGAGTTCATATGTTGCCAAATAGAAGAGTTTTCCAGTCCATCTTCTAAAAGTTGGCAAATTTGATTTATATAATTAAGGGAATTGGTTTTTCCTGCATGTGGGTAAAACTGCAAAAGGTCTTCTCGCCAATAAAGTTGTGGTTGTCGATCGATAAAGCAAATGACTTCTTTCTCTTCATGCAGGGCGACTTTAATTAAATGGTGTGGGTCAAATCGTTCGTTGTAATCTGTATTCGGAGTGATAACAACATTAGGATTATTTGTACCTATACTTTCGTAGATATTGTTTTTAAAAACCAGCATTTTTTTCTCTTTTGAAAGTTAATCAAAAGTGATTTATTTTAAAAACACATAAAACCAGTTACAATGGTCCTTGATGAGCTAAATAGCGAGATAAATTTATTCACTAGGCGTTTCTTGAAATCCTCCCTTTATAACATAAATGTTAAAAACATTTTTGGAGAAGAGCAAGCTCTCTCTAAATTTGAAGGAAAAGTATTGCTTATTGTAAATGTAGCTTCCAAATGTGGATTTACTCCCCAGTATTTGGGGCTTCAAAAACTTTATGAAAAATATAAGGATAAAGGCTTTTGTGTTTTGGCATTTCCTAGTAATGATTTTGGTCGTCAGGAACCAGAGAGAAACGAAAAAATAGAAAGTTTTTGTGTAAAAAATTATGGAATTTCCTTTGACTTATTTAGCAAGATAAAAGTTGTTGGCCCTGAAAAGTCACCTCTGTATCAATACTTAGAAGAATACAAACTAACTCCAGTTTCCCAGTCAGGAATTAAAACACTTCTGCTGGCATTGGTAACCCAATTTCTTCTTAGAATTAGAGGCGATATTGTTCCCAATGCCCAGGAAGTAAAGTGGAATTTTCATAAATTTCTTATAAATAAAAAAGGCCATCCGGTAGCCCGATACTCAAGTGAAATAGAACCGGATTCCCCTATATTGGTTGAGCAAATCGAACATGAACTAGAAGGCTAGATGGCTTAGAGTTTATTCTAAATAGGGTGTTGTAGTTGTTGTTTGAAGTTTGGTTTCTTCTTTTGTCGGAATCAAATTATTAATGACACCAAATAAACAAGGATCGGTTAGCTTTAAACTCTTTTTCTCCTCCGAATCCATATTATTAAACCTGTCTGGATCCATTAAAAATGCAGTACCAAAAAAATAACTTTCAAGAAACATATCAAAATTTATTGCGGTACCCTCTAATTCTGGGAATATTGCTGTACGTTGTTGGGTGTCTGAATAACTATAATCCTCATAAGTTCCATGTAAACTGTCAAAAAGATAGGTTAAATGATATGCATTCATAGAATGCCATATGCTTCTATCAAGCAAGGCTTCAAATATTTTTCGAGAAAAGTCATTGAGTAAAGAAATACTTCCAAAAAGCGAGGCATGGGGGAATAGGGTTTTTAAACGTTCATTTGCTTCACTCTCTGGTAATTGTTTTAGACCAAAAAATATTTCCCGATCTGCCATAAGGGAATGGAATATGAAGTCATAGGGGTTCAACCCTTGATTGGATGTGTTTTCAGGATGAGAGGATTGAGAAGGCTCATATATGTTTTTTTTTAGTACCAGCATGGGTAAATTTCTTTAAAGTTTTTTTCGTCTGATGCGATTTGAGCAAATATTATCATAATAAAAATTTATAGGAAATTAGAGTATTGCAATCTAAAAAAGAAAATATTTTAAATCAATTACTATCTGGTCCACAGCTTCGACAATTTGAGCAGATGCTTGCACAATTGCGAAATAGGCCGGCAAAAATCGAAGATTGGTCATCTATCCATTCTCCAGATAAATCCATGCAGGCTGATTATATTTCTTTAAAAGATTCGTCCAATTGTGCTGAAAACTTTTCCAGGCTTGTTATAGGTAAATTGAATGGTGGGCTTGGTACGAGTATGGGCTGCGCTGGGCCAAAATCCCTTTTAAAAGTTAGAGGTGCAAAAACTTTTATGGATTTGATTTTTGAACAGGTCCGAGAATTAAATGCGAAGTGGAATAGTAATATCCCTTTATTACTTATGAACAGTTTTTATACCGATAAAGAAACTACTGAGTTTATTCATAATTGCGATATCTCCATTACCAGTTTTAAACAAAACATGTTTCCTCGGTTGCATGCTGAA
>CAYYIR010000024.1:0-15230 GCA_964471995.1 uncultured Nitrospina sp.
ACAGTTTTTATTTTTTTTAGAGTGGAGCGCTTTGGGAGTTGCTTTAGATCAGTACCAGGGAAGATTAACTCCAAAAGACGACGATCGTTATCAAATTGCTACCATAGCGTATGAGTCAGACCGTGTAGAAATAAAACAAATGGTATTAGCACCTTCACAAATGCCTAAAATAATTCCATGCAGAAAAAAATAAAATTTTATATATAAATTATTCATCGGGATAAAGTCGAACAAGCCTAACATAACCCTGGGAATAGTCCTGATCAAATTGTTGTGAATTGCCTGAAACATAAGAAAAATAAAAAGCGGCCTGTTGGTCAAAGGGTAGACACCAGGATGCATTTCCTCCTCCAGATGCGAATAAGGGATCCAGGTGAATTTCGCAGCTTGACCTTGCCATAATCGTGCTTTCTGGAATAAAAAGTTTTTCAATTTCTTCTTTCTCCGGAATTCGCCAATCGTGAAAACCGAGATAGTCTTTTTTATTCATTTCATCTACAAACTGCAAAGCATCTTGGAATGCTAACCAGTCCTGAGCAATTGGCCAAGAGTCTTCTTTTGACCAAACCAAACCAGTCTCGTTATCTAATATTGTTGAATCACCCTTATCCACAAATCTGGAATTATCGTTCATTTATTATTTCTCCAATATTTTTATTTCATATATATTTAGTTAATTTGAATTTGGAATATTATCGCAGTAGTATTTCAGTTTGAAGACTAATTTTTAAAAATTTAAATGTTTAGAATTTGCTACTAGAAAAAACAAGGTATATCTGATAAAAATCTAATCTTATTCATATTGATCTATATCAATCAAAATTTTATAGATGAGATAAAAAATAGAAAATCTTTAGATATTTACCGAAAGTAAAGTGCCGATAAAAGCTGGAGTAATGATTGCAACCAATTTAAAATAATACATGAACCTATTTTACAACAACAAACCTTATAAAAGCATGAGTTAGAAGGTATATACTAACTTAAGAATTAAACAAGCAACATAGGCAGATATTATGGATCTAGTTTTAAATATTTTTATATTAAAAAAAGAAATTATTTCACAAGTAAATTGCGGTAATAAAATCCCTGATTTAGCCATTTATGAGAAAATCTCTCAATATTCTATTTGGATCGCTTTGGCTTTTGCTATAGGTGCCATTTTGCTTGATCAAAAAATAATCAAAAAAATATTATTTATTCTTGCCTTATTTCCTATTATGTCCTGGGGGTACGTTAATTTCATCGTCGACTATTCTAGGCTTAAAAAGGAAATATTTGCCTATAATGCTATGGCTGAAGCTACGTTGGCAAATATTGCCGAAGCACAGGATCGATATAAATCAGAACAGGGTACGTATATAGGTGATTTAAGAAAGCTATATTCTCATATAGGTGGGGCAGGGGGCATGAATGAATGTGTAAAAATATTAAGTGTACAGGCGGGATTTGATCATTGGCGCTCGGAAGCTAAACATTTATCTAGTCCCAAAACGGTAATATGGGATAGTCGTGCTGGTACTTCTTTAAAAAAGGGTTGATGAAAGGTTATATATGCCGGGTTCAGATGAATTAAATCAAGACGAAATTGATAATGACGCTGCAAATCAAGAAATGCTTATCGATATATTTTATAAAACCAAAGGTAATATAGATGATATAAATAATGCCATTGATAAAAAATTATTTGGAAATCAAATAAGGAGCATATCACTCTTTGAAAAATTTATTAAAGCAAGGTTAGACATAAATCCGAAAATTTTAAATCTTGCGGAAAAAGATATAACTCTTATTGAGGCCGCATATTTAAGTCAATACCCAAGGCTTGAACAAGTAGAAAAATTAGATTTGAGAAAAAATTTTCTTGGAGATAAAGGTTTAGAAGTATTAATTTCTTCTGAAAAAATTGTTAATGTCAGAGAATTAGATCTGCGAAATAATCAAATCACAAGGATAGGTATGGTTTTATTATCGAAAACAAAAAACCTTATAAACCTAGAAAGTTTAGATCTGAGAGTTAATAAACTTGGTAAAAGGTGGGAGGAAAAATTAAAAGTGCATGGAAATTTTCCAAATCTATCCAAATTAAGAATAGCTTAAAAAATTATTTAGATTTTCTTTGTCTGATTAGATGATACTAGAGAATAAGATGATTTTTGTTGTCGCGTATATTTTGAACAAGTTTATCTGCAATTTCATCTGCCTTTATAGAGTAAGTACCTTCTCGTAAAACATTACGAAACTTATTCACTAAATCATGACGAATTTCTCCATTTCCATTTTTTGATTCCTTGGATTTAGATGGCCGCAGTGAGTCATGTGACAAAGATACCCGATCCGAAGCAGTTCCAATGCCCTTAAGATTTTTATTAGAGTTTTTTATTACTCTCAAATCATCTTTTAGGGTATTTGCGCTGACTAATTTAATTTTTGGTTCAAATTCATTCATAATTTATTGAAGTAGCGATAAAACTCCCTCTGTTCTTAAGTTTGCCTGACCTACCATAGCGGCAGAAGATTGCACTAACAAAAGCTGTTTTGTCAAATCTGTTAATTCCTGGGCCATATCAGCATCTCGAATAGTGGACGCAGCTGCTGTGAGATTTTCTATATTTACACTTAAATTCTGAATAGCCCTAGTCAAACGATTTTGGAGCGCACCAACCCGGGCTCTAGAATTATTTATTATATCTTGGGCATTTTGCAAATCTCCTAATGCCTCTTTAGCCCCTGCTGTGGTGCTTATATCAAGATTATTAATTCCCAATCCAGCCGTAGTTGTAGATTTTATATTTAGGGATTCATTCAAGTTAATTCTATTTTCGGCACTTGAATCAAGACCAGTGGTGATTATAACATCCTCACCTAAGGAGTTACTTGACAAAGAGCCATCCAGTAGTTTTTGTCCGAGAAATTCGGTAGATCCGCTTATTCTATCGATTTCTCCTTTTAGAGCCGCAAATTCTAATTGTAAAGCCCTTTTTTCTGAGTCACCACTAGTACCTGTAGTAGCCAATGATGCTAACTCTCTAGCACGAACTAAAGCCCCAGCCAAAGTACTTAAACCACCATCTTCAATGCTATCAAGGAGGGTTAACCCATCTTGAAGATTTCTCAATCCTTGACGCGATGCTCTTGCATCGGAACGTAATCCCTCGGATACAGCATGACTTCCAACGTCATCAAAACTGTTCTTAATCCGTTTGCCAGAGGCAATTTTTTCTAAAGCCGCAGCAAGATTAGCGCTATTTCTATCTAAACGGTTTTGAGCAATTTGTGAACTTACATTATTGAAGATTCTAATTGCCATTCCATTTTCTCCCTGAAAGCGGAATTTTAAAAAATTGATTGGAAACCATATAAAACCTCCAAGTTTCAATATGTTATGGGCCAATCCAGTATGCAGCCTCCAAGCTGCCTTAATTTAGTTACGGCTAAAGTAACGGATTCTTGAGTCAAAAAGTAAAATCTGATAAAAAAAGAATAAAAAGCAAAGAATAAGAATGAAAAACTTGTAATTAATACTCTTTAAATGTTTTGGATAAGCATATGATGCAAAAATCATTAAGGGTCGAAGGAATGACCTGCCAACACTGTGTACAAATAATCAGCGATTCTTTAAATAATAGAGCAGGCATCGAAAAGGTAGGTGTCAATATCGATAAAAAGGAAGTGAAAGTTGAATATGATGAAGAAAAAATCGAATTGGATCATATATTCAGCGAAGTTTCTGCGTTAGGTTTTGAAATAGTAGAGGATTCAAAAAAAGGAGAATAGTGTTTAGGAAATCAATTTTCCTATCTTAATTTTTAAATATTTTTCTTTACCTTCTCTAAAAATTTTGATTTCTACAATTTTGCCTATACTGGTTTCCGCAACCATTTTTTGTAATTTCTTTAAGTCGAGAACAGATTTACCATCATATTGGAGGATAATATCGCCCTGCTCAATACCTCCTTTGCGAGCTGGAGTTTTAATAGCAACACTATTTACCAAAACTCCATCGGTATTTTTAAATTGCAGTGAACTAGCTAATTCTGGTGTAAGATCTTGAATACCAACACCCAACCAACCTCTATTTATCGAACCAGATTCGACAAGCTGGTTGGCTATAATAAGGGCAGTTTCAATGGGAATTGCAAAACCTACCCCGGAACCAATCGCCGCAACCCCCGTATTTACTCCTATTATATTTCCATCCAGATTTATCAAGGGCCCTCCGCTGTTACCTGGATTAATAGAAGCATCCGTCTGTATAAAACTTTCGAATCTTGTAATACCCAAATCGGTTCTCCCTTTGCCACTTACTATGCCCACAGTTACTGTCCCTTCAAGAGCATAAGGATTACCAATAGCCATTACCCATTCGCCCACTTCTAAATTCGAGGATTCTCCAAATCTTGGTTCAGGCAAACTCCTTAGAGTCGAAATTTTTAAAACAGCTAAATCTGTAAAAGAATCATAACCAAGGGTTTTTCCGAAATATTCATGTCCATCTGAAAGTTTTACAAGAACACGCTCTAACCCTTTAATTACATGGTAATTAGTTAAGATATAACCATCTGAGTCCAATACAATTCCCGACCCTACACTTTCAACTAAATATTTTCGGCTCCAAAGTTTATTAGAAAACCAGGTTTTGATCTTCAAATATAAAGGCATAGATTTATTCTGATATATATCTAGCCAGAAGGATTCCTCAACCACCTCCTTAACCTTATTAATACTTACCACTGATGGTTTTAAGGATTTTGCATTGCGGATAAATGCTTCCTGTAATTTTAAAAGTCCGTTATAGTCATTTCTAATCTCGCCTTTATTAGAAATCGATTTTATAGGGGACGGTGGGGTATAAGAAAAATGTTGTTTGGAATTAATAAATGCCAATACCAATAGCATCAATGCCCAGCTTGATATTTTAAGTCCAAAACTCTGATTTTTATCAAACATTTTTGATACCAGTATATAGAGAAACAATTCCTAGAGTTATTCTTTTTAAGGATACTTGTTTAAAACCCGAAATCTCCAGTAGTTGCTTAAATGCTTCTCCCTGAGGGAAATTGGCAACGGAAGTAGGCAAATAAGAATATGCGGTTTTATGCCCTGATATAATTCGCCCAGTCAAAGGTAAAAAATTTTCAAAATAAAAGCGATAGAGCCTTTGGAGTAATTTATATCTAGGATAAGAAAACTCAAGCACAACAATCTTTCCATTTGGCTTAAGAACTCTATACATTTCTAGGAGCCCTTTCTGAGCATCTGAGAAATTTCTTACTCCAAATGCAGTTATGGCACCATCAAAAATTTGATCTTTTAAAGGAATATTTTCTGCTGATGCAGGAATCAACGATATTTCTTTATTAAAGTTTTTTTTTCTGATTTTCTTATTACCTAATTTTAACATTGATTGACTAAAGTCCATGCCTATGATCTTTAAAGCCGTAGGATGTCTTTTAGCAATTTCTAATGCAATATCTCCAGTTCCCGTCGCCACATCCAGAAAAGTTTTGTTTTTTATATTACCAAACTGATTGACCGCAATTTTACGCCAGTAACTATCATATCCAACGCTTAGAATCCGATTTAGGAGGTCATATCTGGGAGCCACAGCATTAAACATGGCTCGGATTTGATTGTTATTTTTTTTAGAGAGCTCTGATTTCTCAATAGCTAACACTATTTTTCTCCATATATTACAAAGCACGGTTTCAGTATTGAAAAATTCTAACACCTGTTAGAAAATGCTACAAGTATGAAGAAAAGGTAAATATTAATTTTTATTTAATTAAAAGAGGTCTATGAAAAAGGTTCTCGTTCCAATTGCCCCAGGTTTTGAAGAAATAGAAACAATTACCATAGTAGATATATTGAGAAGGGCTGGGGCCAGAGTAATTTTGGCAGGAACCGTTGGAGGTGTACTGGAAGGTTCGCGGGGAATAAAAATTGTACCCGATGAATTATTAGATTCTGTTATGCAAGATAATTTTGAATTAATTTGTTTACCAGGAGGTCAACCTGGGACCGATAACCTTAAAAAGGACGTAAGAATAGAAATTTTGCTAAAAAAAATGTTTGAACAAGACAAATTGATTGGGGCAATTTGTGCTGCGCCAACCATACTAAAAAAAACTAGTATTTTAGAAAATAAATTTATAACCTCCCATCCATCGGTTGAATCGGTATTTAAAACCGAAAATTACCTTTTTGATAGAGTTGTTGTAGATGGAAATTTGATAACAAGTCAAAGTCCGGGAACTGCTATGGAATTTGCTTTGAAATTAGTTGAAATTTTATTTGGCTCAAATCGTCTAAAAAAGTTAAATGAGGGTATTTTGGCGCGTATTTGAAGGAAAAAAAGAAATCTGAAACTTTTTAGAAATTTTTACATCTCAAAGGCAAATATTTGTATAATTTTTAAAATTATAACCTTTTATTAAAATTTACTTATGAAAATTTCACAGAGCCAGTTTCTTATAAATAAAAAACGTGTAAAACGTCGAATTAAGAAGAAAAAAGAATCTGGAGAGCGTTGTAATCATTGTTATGGCGCTTTTAAAGGGTCCGATGAATTGGAGTGTTGTCTTATGTGTGGACGGGAAAAAGGCCATATATGTAGTAATTGTCTTTATGTTCCCGAAGGTACAACTACCCATAAATCTGCCTAAAAAGTTATTAAAGATACAGGAAACCTTTTAAGACTAATTTTATTTCTCCTCCAACGCAGATAATATTTTTATTTCCTTTTGTATTCTTGATCTTTACGCATATTTTACCAGGGCGTTTCATCTCAAAACCTTGCTCAATTAAAAACTCATTTTCCTCAGAGTTTTGATCGTTTAAATAATAACCCAAAGCTCCAGCAACACTTCCTGTAGCTGGGTCCTCTGGAATACCAATAAAAGGTGCAAAGCCACGAGCATGAATGGAGCTGCCGAAATTAACTATTTCCCGGGTAAAAGGATAAATCATTTCAACTCCAACCTCATCCAGCAATTCCTTTAATAGAGGCAAGTTTAAAATAATTCTTTGTATCGCGCGAAGAGAATTAATTGGAACTATTAATGCTGGAAACCCTGTTGACGCAGATTGAATGGGAAGGTCTGATTGAATATTATTTACATTAAGACCTAAGGAATATGCAACCCTTTCGACATCTTGAATAGTTTGTAATATTTTTGCCGGTGGTTGGGTCATAAAAATTCTACCATTTTCTTCTAAATTGACAGGAATTAAGCCCGCCTTTAAATTTAAAATCTGGTTTTTTTGAGTAGAGGGGATCAAACCAGCATGCCTCAAAACATATGCGGTTCCTAAGGTGGGATGGCCGGCAAAAGGGATTTCTTTTTCTGGAGTAAAAATTCTGATATCAAAATTTGCTTCAGGGATAGACGGAGAGAAAATAAAGGTTGTCTCGGATAAGTTCATTTCTCTTGCCACCTGTTGCAATTGGGTTTCCTTGAAGTCTTCACCACGTAAAAATACTGCTAAAGGATTCCCCCCAAACAATTCATTTGAAAAAACATCTACCTGATAAAAGGGTGTTTCCAAAATCATATACCTTAGTTTAGGTTTTTATCTACCCAGCGTTTAAGCACATACAATGCCCAAGGGCGAGACCAAGAAGTTTTTTCATCTAAAAACTGTTTCCATATATTTTCCACTGCTGGTTGTGATATGAGATCATTCAATTGCTTAATAGGGGTCAGTAATACAGATTCTATTTCAGATTTTAATTTGCCACGCATCCATAGTTCAAAGGGTAGGGTGAAGCCCATCTTTTTTCTATTAACAATCGAATCAGGCAAAGGTGTTTTTAAAGAATCAACAAGTAACGACTTCGGTGTATTAGTTAACTTTTTATACTTTTCTGGCAGACTGAACATATATTCCACCAATTTATGATCCATGAAGGGAACTCGCACCTCTAAAGGAAGAGACATGCTCATCATATCAGTATCTCTAAGAAGCATATTTTGCAAGTAATGCGTCATTTCGAGATAGGAAACCAAGGTAAAGTTTCCATTTATTTTTAGGTTATTTAATAATTTATTTGTAAGTTCAAAATTATTAAGAATTTCTTTTTTTGTAATATCCTGGTCAGCAAATAAATCAATAACCTGATTTTCACAATAAAGTGCACGAATCAAAAAATACTCATGGGCTCCACTCAGCTTTCCTTCCAACAAATGTTCAAGCTTAACGGATTGATCAGAAGGCATTGCGTTTTTTAACAAATTCGTTCCAAATTTAATCAGAAAATTAGGAAAAAAATTCAGTAGTTTTTTCTTTTGCTGTAGCTGAGAAACTAACCTAAAAGAGGGGTAACCTCCAAACAATTCATCTCCTCCTAATCCACTTAGAACTACTTTTAAACCAGCTTCTTTCGCAGCGAGCGAAATTATATATGTGTTGATACCATCTATAGTGGGCTGATCCATAGCATTTATGGCATCTGGAAGAGTTTTTAATAACTCTTCATCGTCCAAAGTTATTAATTTATGTTTTGTTTTATATAAATTCGAGATTTGCGCTGAATATTCTGATTCATCAAAATCCCTTTCTTTAAAACCAATTGAGATAGTGGTTATGGGTTCGCTCAAAGTGTTATTCATATGACCAACGATAGCACTCGAATCTATACCTCCACTTAAAAATGCCCCAATTGGAACATCACTAACTTGACGGTATTGCACTGCTTCTTTCAGTAGTTCATCAATGTAAGTTTTAGGATCTTTTCGATCGATATTTTTGGACAAAATAGGTTTATTTGGGTTCCAGTAACGTTTTCTTTCGATATTTCCATTACTATCAATAATAAGGTAATGACCAGGTTGAAGTTCTTGAATGCTCCCTATTAAAGTATTTGGTGATTTTAGATGACCAAATGAAAGGAAGTGGTAAAGACCAGAGTGATTAATTTTTGTATCGGATAATCCTGAAGCTAAAAGAGCACGAACCTCAGACGCAAATAAAAATTTATTTTTTAAGGGTAAATAATAAAGAGGTTTTATTCCTAAACGATCACGAACCAAAATAAGGGATTGAATTTTTGCATCCCAAATAGCAAATGCAAACATTCCACGAAATATTTCAAGGCAACTTAAACCCCAATGCTCATATGCCTTTAATAGAACTTCGGTATCTGACTGTGAATTAAAATGAAAGTTCGGAGATAGTTCTTCTCGTAATTCTCTAAAATTATATATTTCACTATTGGTCGAAATCCAAAGAGTTTTATTCTCATTTGCCATTGGTTGATGGCCTCTTGGACTTAAATCAATGATAGAAAATCTTTGATGACCTAAATGGAGGGTTGGACCATTTTTATTTGAAATCAATTCATAACCACGGTCATCAGGACCTCGATGCCGAATACTGTCCAACATGTTGCTTAATACTTGTTCTGGATTTATCGATTGATCTTTTTTTTCAAAATTTAGGAAACCTGCTATACCGCACATAGATAAATTGGGAGGGGATATTTGGTTGTTAAATTATTACCCTAAATCCAGGTTCTCATAACATATATTATGTCAACTTAAATAAATAAGCCGATTTAAGCTTTAATTGCAGATAGGAATGACTTTAAAACGTAAAAACAGGATTTACTTCTTATTTAAAGTAACTTTTACGGCTTTTACAATATGATTGTGGGACAAACCATACTTTTCATACAATTGGGGTCCAGTGCCCGTTTCTGCAAACTGATCTTTAACTGCGATCCTAGTAAAAGGAACTGAAATTTGATTGTCTAGCAAAACTTCTCCAACAGCGTCACCCAAGCCCCCAATTATATTATGGTCCTCAGCGGTAATTATCGCGCCATGATTGCGGGTTTGTTGAATAATAATATCTCGATCTATTGGTTTTATAGTTGATATATTAACAAGTGAAATATTAATATTTTCTTTACCAAGCTCCTCCATTGCAATAAGGCTTTCCTGCACCATTGTCCCCGTAGCAAAAATCACCAAATCATTGCCCTGCTTAACTATTTTGCCCTTGCCAATTTCAAATTTATAAGTAGAGTCGAAAATCCCCTTAACTTTAGGTCTTCCTAGTCTAAAATAAGCAGGACCCTTGTAGTTGGCTAAAGCTTTTGTTGCTTGGACAGCTTCTTCCCAGTCCGCAGGCTGAATAACTATCATATTAGGAATAGAACGCGTATATGCAAGATCCACAATCATTTGTGCGCTGGGACCATCTTCACCCACTGCAATACCGCAATGTGTGCCTACTAATTTTACATTGGTGTTAGAATACGCCACGCTCACTAGAATTTGATCCATTGTTCTACCCAACAGAAAACAAGCGAAGCTTGTTGCAAAAGGAATTTTTCCCGTAGTAGCTAAACCAGCAGCTGTACAAACCATATCAGCTTCAGCAATCCCCATATTAAAAAAACGATCTGGAAATTTTTGCCCAAATTTTTTAGTCCGCGTGCTATCACTCACTCCAGAATCAAGGACAACTATATTAGAGTTCTCACCAATCTCAAGCAAAGTTTCACCATATGCATCACGGGTGGCTGCATCTTTCATGGTTACCTCAACTCCTTTAAAGCTTTATCATAATCTTCTTTTGATGGAGCTACCCCATGCCATGCTGTTTTTCCTTCCATGAAACTAACTCCTTTTCCTTTAATGGTATCGGCGATGATAACGCGTGGTTTATTGGGATGGATGGGGGTTTGAAGGATTTTTATTATCTCTGCCATATCATGGCCATTAATTCGATGCACATCCCAGCCAAAAGACTCCCATTTTGCTTCAATAGGTTCAATATCCTTGAGATCTTTTGTTATGTTGTCCTGCGCAACCTTATTATTATCCACAATAGCTATTAGATTGCTGGTTTTAAACTTTGATGCAGACATTGCAGCTTCCCATATTTGCCCTTCTTGGATTTCACCATCGCCCAAAATAACATAGACTTTAGAATCCAATCCCTCTAGTCGTGTGCCTAAAGCAATACCATGGGCCACACTCAATCCCTGCCCCAGACTTCCAGAAGCGATTTCTATTCCAGGAGTTTTAGGGTGCCCATGGCCAGAAAGAAATTGAGCACTATTAATTTTTCTATAGTCGTCAAGGTCAGACTCGTTAATAAATCCAGCTTTAGCAAGGACAGAATAATAAATTCCGGAAGCGTGACCTTTGCTTAATAAAAAACGATCTCGCTTGGGATCATTAGGTCGACTGGGGTCATAACGCAATATACCGCCAAAAAATAAAGCGGTCATAAGATCCGTCGCTGACAAACTCCCACCTGGATGGCCTGAACCAGCTTGAAAAATAATTTTCAAAGCCAATCGTCGCAATTCAAGTGCTTTTTTTTCTAGGCCCGTACTATCCAATTTTGCAATATTCATAATAAACCTAAAAATATAAACTTAAAAACGTGACAATGCTTATATCACACCCATTTTATATTTGCGAAAGAAATATAAATAATGTTTAAAAATAAATATTTAGATATAAAAATCTAAATTATTTATTAAATATTTAATTGGCTTAATAAAACGATAAAAAAAATCCTCAAAGTCATCAATATCAAGAAAACTTCAAAAACAACCGATAAATACCCTTAAAAACAATAATTTATTAACTTTAGGCTTTTTATAATTCACCTGTTTATATTGGGTTTGTCATTTGGCATATCAATTAAAGAACTCAATAAATATAATGGGTTATTCCTTTGTCTTAAGTTTTTTTAATTCTCATTTAACACCAATTTAATATTCGGATCTTATTTTAGGAAAGAAATGGAGTTTTAGACAAAAATGAACCTAACAAAATATCTTATTATTTATTATCTGGCTTTATTCTGTTTGTTTTTTCAAGCACCCAAATTAAAGGCAGCTGAGTCCTCCCCTCTTCCTATTAAATTAAGCCTTAAACAGGCAATCGAAGAAACTTTAAAAAATAACACCAGTATTGCAGTACAAAAATATAATTCTAAAATTAATGAACAAGCTATTTTAGAAAAAAAAGCTGATTTTGATGCTGTGCTTGATTTTGATTTCTCTGTTAGGGAAGAAACTCGTCAGGCCGCAGGTGCATTTGCAAATCCCACAAAAAGTAGAAACCAGAACTATGATTGGGATTTTTCAGTCTCCCAAAAATTTCTAACTGGCGCAGATTACGAATTAGGTTTTAATACCAATAGAAATTTAACAAATTCTACATTTGCTGGCCTCAACCCCCAATACACTTCAGATTTAAATTTTACTTTGACACAGCCTCTTTTGAAAAATTTTGGAATTGACAATAATAAAAGCCAAATTTATATCGCCAAAAATAATCATAAAATTTCAGATTTTCAATTTAAAGATTCTGTCATCGATGTGATTACAGAAGCAGAGAATTTTTACTGGGATCTAGTTTTTAGTATTGAAGATTTGAAGGTTAAGAAAAAATCACTGGAACGAGCCCAGGATTTAGAAAAACAGGTGCAAGCCCAAGTGGAGGTTGGAACAATGGCACCGCTGGAAATGTTACAAGCACAATCTGAGGTTGCTTCTCGAGACCAATTACTTTTAAGCGCGCAAGATATAATTCTCGACAATGAAGATAAATTAAAAAATATTCTTAATTATTCATTTGATTCAGAGCTTGGCAAAAAGCGTCTTCGTCCTTCTGAAACCCCAAAATTTGATCCCGGAACTGAAGGTACTTTGGAGGAAGCTTTGCAAGTATCCTTAAGTAAAAGACCTGACCTTCTAGTAAAAAAGAAGGAACTTGATAACCGTAACATTGAGGTTAAATATAACAAAAACCAAATTTATCCAACTCTTGACCTAGTTGGCAGTCTGGGACTAAATGGTATTAGTGGTGAAGCAATAAATATTACAACGGGTACTATTCAAGGGACCAGCCAATTTGGAGGTGGGTATGGTAATTCCCTAGGTGATCTTGCATCCGGTAAATACCGTCTTTGGAATTTTGGACTCAACTTTAGCTATCCATTGGGTAACCGTGCAGCTAAAAGCAAACTAGTCTCAAAAAAGCTTGAAGTTGCTCAGTTATTAATGGATATCAAAGATTTAGAAAAAACAATAACACTTGAAGTTCGCGAAGCTTATAGACAAATTAAAACTGATATTAAAAGGGTTCATGCCACTCGAATAGCAAGAAAACTAGCAGAAGAAAAACTAAGCGCTGAGGAAAAGAAATTTGAGGTCGGACTTTCTACAAGTTTCAATGTGTTGGAATTTCAGGAAGATCTTGCTGAACAGCAAAGTAACGAAATTAAAGCAATAATTGATTACAAAAAATCCAAAAATCGTTTAAGACAGGCAAAAGCTCAAACCTTAGAAGATAACAATATTCTATTGTCTGAAAGCGATTGAAAATGAAAAAATTCTTAGCTTTAATCGGAACCCTGATTCTCTTTACAGTTTTATATCTCAATAAAAACGAATCTGAGGAACCCTCAAAACCCAAATTTAAAATCTCCAAAGTTTCCCAAGGGTCAATTTCCGTTAAAATTTCTGCAACCGGCATTGTTGAGCCAAACTTTAAGGTGGAAGTCAAATCTAAAGCTAGTGGAGAGGTATTATCTTTTCCTAAACATGAAGGCGACCGAGTTAAGAAAGGCACATTACTTCTCAAGTTGGACAAATCAGATGAAAAAAGAAATGTCGATAAAGCAAAATCAGATTTGTCAAGTTCAACTGCTAAATTAAAAAAAGCTGGAACCGCCTTACTTCTCCAAAAAACTAAATATAAAACGGATATAAAAACAGCCGAATCTGAAGTTCAAAAAACTATCTTCAATCTTAAAGAGAGCGAAGACAAATTAAAAAGGCAAATTGAACTTTTTGACCAAAAGGTAGTATCTCAAGAATCTTTGGAAAATTCTCAAACCCTTTATGAAGTAAATCAACAAAAATTAATCCAAGCAGAATCGCAGTTGCAGCAAGCAAAAGACTCTATTCATGATATTGCCATGAAAGAAAATGAAATTGAACTTGTTAACACAGAAGTTCAACGTGCGGAAATTGCATTGGATGAGGTTGAGGAGAGACTTGAAGAAACAGAAATATTCGCCCCGATTACCGGGGTTATTATTGAAAAACTAGTAGAAGTAGGGCAAATAATTGCTTCGGGGATATCGAATGTCAATGGGGGTACTGCCCTAGCGACTATTGCCGATATGTCGCGGCTTTTTATCATAGCGGATATTGATGAGACAGATATTGGATCTATTAAAATAGGCCATGCGGTAACGATAACGGCTGATGCATTTCCGGATAAAAAATTTAAAGGCTTAGTAAAGCGTATTGCACCCCAAGGCCTAGTAGAAAATAGCATTACCATATTTAAAGTAAAAATCGAGGTACTTGGGAAAGGCAGAAAAATATTAAAACCTATGATGTCGGCTAATATTGATATCGTCACTGATCATGTCGAAAATACCATACTTACCTCAAGAGCTGGAATTCGTGAAGGTGAGAATGAAAAATTTGCTATGGTTTTAAAAAATGATAAACCTGAAAAAGTAATCGTTAAAACGGGTATAAGGAACCCCATTCAGGTAGAAATCGTTTCCGGTCTGAATCCGGAAGATGAGGTTATTCTAGGTGACTGGGAAAAAGTTCTGGAGGAAGCAAAAGAACAAAATAAAAAAGTTTCCTCTTTAAAAAAAATATTGTGGATGATTCGGTCTAAATGAAAATGAGGTAGTTTTGATTGAAATCGAAAATCTTTCTAAAGTATATAACTCCGACACGTTATCTGTAACTGCCCTGCGGGAAGTCAGCTTTAAAATTAAAAAAGGTGAGTTCGTCGCTATAATGGGTCCTTCTGGTAGTGGTAAATCTACTTTAATGAATCTATTAGGCTGTCTTGACCTTCCTACCAGCGGAAATTATAAGCTAGTAAATTTAAAAATATCTCAATTAAAAGCCAACCAATTAGCGGAAGTCAGAAACCGAAAAATTGGATTCGTATTCCAAAGCTTTAACTTATTACCTAGAGCGACAGCCTTAGAAAACACAGAGCTACCTCTTCTTTATGGAAGAGTAGCCAATTCTACCAATATAGCAATGCAGGCTTTAGAAAGAGTGGGTCTTAAGCATAGAGCCAATCATAAGCCCACAGAACTTTCTGGTGGTGAAAAACAAAGAGTAGCAATAGCAAGGGCCTTAGTTAATGAGCCTGCAATTATTTTAGCCGATGAACCCACAGGAAATTTGGACTCAGTAACAGGGCAAGAAATCATGTCTC
>CAYYIR010000025.1:0-15200 GCA_964471995.1 uncultured Nitrospina sp.
TAAATTTTGACCGCTATGACATTACTCTTAATTTACCTGAGACAGAAAAATTAGAAAGAAAAGCCTTAGCAGGTAATAAGGAACTTTCTCTAGTCAAGATAAAAGAAAAAATAAAAGAACTAAAAAAGAAGGGACTTCCTACATCGGGGGCTGAGGTGGAAATAAGCAAGAAGTTCTCCATCCCCTTCGCCTGCCTATTATTCGCATTTCTTGGTGCGCCATTAGGTATCAAATCCAGCCGCTCAGGAAAATCTGGAAGCTTCGGAATAACCCTACTGGTAATTCTTTTCTACTATATTTTATTAATTATGACTCAAAATCTAGGAAGGATTGGAAAACTAGATTCTTATTTATCAGTATGGATTCCAAATGTAATTTTCTTGGTCGTGGTTGTTTATTCCAGTTACAAAATGCAAAAGGAAAAACCGTTTAAAGCTTTGGATAAAATAATAGATATATTTAGTACTATTTATGATTTTTCAATACGGCTTTTCAAAAAAGATACTCAATCGAAAAGACGATGAAAAAAATCCAGCAAACAGTTTTTCCATCCTGAAGATTAAATAATGATAACTTCCAAAAAATTAATTTTCCGGAAGTTATCATTTTCCTTTATGGTTGTCCTTTTGATGTTTTAAGGCTGATGAAATGAAATCACGAAACAAGGGGTGCGGCCGCATTGGCGACGACTTGAACTCAGGATGAAACTGGCCTGCCAAAAACCAGGGATGATCTTCCAATTCGATTATTTCTACAAGATTGCCATTCGGGGATAAACCGCTAATTTTGAGTCCCGCCTCTTCCATCTGGATACGATACATATTGTTAAATTCATAGCGATGGCGATGTCTTTCTTCTATTTCTCTCTTCCCATAGGCTTTGTAGGCATTCGATTTTTTTCTCAATTGACACGGGTACTCGCCAAGGCGCATGGTGCCACCCATATCACCTTCCGCATTTTGATCTGGCAGGAGGTCAATAACAAGATAGGGAGAAGTTGTGGAGAATTCGGAGCTATTTGCATTTTTAAGTTTTGCAACGTTCCTTGCAAATTCAATGGTTGCACAATGCATTCCTAGGCAAATCCCAAAATAAGGCACCTTATTTTCCCGCGCAAACGTAACTGCGTTGATTTTACCTTCAATCCCTCTATCTCCAAATCCTCCTGGAACTAGAACTCCGTCACATTCTGACAATTGTTTCAATCCATTTTCATTTTCGAGTGCTTCTGCATCGACCCAGTTAAACTTAACACCAACATTGTTACCTATTCCACCATGAATCAAAGCTTCCGTGAGGCTTTTATAGGATTCTTTAAGATCAACATATTTCCCAACAATTCCAATTCTAACTTTCCCGGCAGGTTTTTTTAGAATTTTATTAATATTTTCCCACCGTTCTAAATCAGGTTGTTTCGCTTTCATCCCAAGTTTTTCAAGAATGATTTCTTGCAGCCCTTCCTTTTCAAGACTCATTGGAACTTCATAGATGGAACTAACATCCATAGCGGTGATAACAGACCTCGTATCCACATTACAGAATAGAGCGATTTTGTCTTTCAAAGATTTTGATAACTGCTTTTCTGTCCTACAAAGTAAAACATCGGGTTGAATACCAATTTCTCTTAACTTTTGCACACTATGTTGGGTGGGCTTTGTTTTTAATTCATCAGAAGTTTTTATATAAGGTACTAAAGTCAAATGAACATACAAAATGTCTTTTGGTTTAACTTCGAACCGGAATTGTCTTATAGCCTCAAGAAATGGAAGACTCTCTATATCACCAACCGTACCTCCAATTTCGCAAATTACTACATCCACTCCCTCCCGCACATTTTGTATATGCTTCTTTATTTCATCTGTAATATGCGGAATAACCTGAACTGTAGCCCCTAAATAATCTCCTTTTCGTTCTTTTTGAATCACATTATGATAAATTTTTCCTGCCGTAATATTATTGGCACGACGCATTTTGGCATGGGTAAACCTCTCATAATGCCCGAGATCGAGATCGGTTTCAGCTCCATCATCGGTTACATATACTTCTCCATGTTGAAACGGGTTCATAGTACCGGGATCAACATTGATATAAGGATCCAGTTTTAAAATAGTTATTTTAAGCCCTGAGCACTCAAGCAAACTTCCTATAGAGGATGCAGCAATTCCTTTTCCCAAGGAAGAGAGAACACCACCGGTCACAAATATATATTTTACCTTTTTACCATTAATCTTTTTATTCACTTAAGTTCCTCAATGGGTCAATTGTCAGGGGAAAGAGCCAACTGTTTTTCAATTATTTCGATATCAGCTACAGAGTCTACGCCTGTTGAATCTAAGTCAGTTTCAACCACTTTAATAGAAAATCCATTTTCCAGAATTCTTAGCTGTTCCAGTTTTTCAACTTTTTCAAGAGGGGACACAGGCAATGCTGAGTATTCCATCAAAAATTTTTTACGGTAGCCGTAAAGCCCAATATGTTTAAACCATAAAAGTGACGATAAATTCAAAACATCTTCCATATTCACCGACCATGTATCTCGATCCCATGGAATAGGAGCTTTTGAAAAATATAAAGCAGAATCAAACTTATCTACCACTACTTTTGTAATATTTTTATCAAAGATATCCTTAGGGTTTTGAATCAAGATTCTCAAACTGGTTACGGAAACCGAAGTATCTTCAATTAAAGGCTCTACCACCTTTTCAATATTCTGGGGTGGAATCAAAGGCTCATCACCTTGTATATTTACTACAATATCACAGTCTTTATCACGAGCTACTTCAGCAACTCTATCCGTACCTGATTGGTGCTCAGCAGAAGTCATAATTGCAACACCACCATTTTTATTCACCAGATCAAAAACACGAGAATCATCGGTAGCTACGATCACTTCCGTAATATATTTTGCTTTTTGAGCCTGCCTTACTACTCTTTGAATCATAGGCACCCCGACAATATTTGCTAGTGGTTTTCCAGGGAACCGGGATGAAGCCCAACGTGCCGGAATAATAGCTAAAACTTTCGGCTCAGTAGGCATGTCTATTTATTAACCCCTTCCATATTGTTAAAAATAGAATTTTAATGTCAAATAACAATGACCAATGTTTTATATAGTAGAGGTCAAACTCTATCCTTTTTTCCAAAGACGTATTTCCACGCCAACCATTTACCTGAGCCCAACCTGTCAAACCGGCTTTCATCTTTAATCTAAGCATGTAGAAGGGAACAGATTTTTTAAACTCATCCACAAACACAGGTCTTTCAGGACGAGGGCCAACAAGGCTCATCTGCCCCATAAATACATTAAACAATTGCGGCAATTCATCAAGGCTTGTACTTCGCAAAAATGTCCCAATTGGAGTTCTTCTATCATCGTCTTCTTTAGCCCAAACAGGGCCTGTTTCGGTTTCCGCTCCAATTCTCATAGATCTAAATTTGTACATCATGAAAACAGCTCTATCTAACCCCATTCTCTCCTGTTTGTATAATAAAGGCCCACGGGAAGTCAGTTTAATAGCAAAAACAATTAAAATCATTATCGGAAAAGTAATGCTGATAGCTAATCCAGAAAGAATAATATCAGAACCTCTTTTAAACAAGGTATTCCAACCATAAAGAGGGGACTCCGTCAGGTTTATCATAGGCATGCCATCAAGTTCTTCAATTCCGGATTGCAGATCCATATAACGCAACAAATCAGGAACAAGTTTAATATCGACTGTTTCCACCTCTAGACTTGCCAAAATCTTCTCCAATTGATCATGGGCATTTAAAGGAAGTGCAATAAATAATTGGCTCACCTCAAATTCTTTTATACATTGATTCAAATCCTCATATAATCCCAACACCTTATACCCTGATAACTCTTTACCCACTTTTTCCGGTTTATTGGATAAATAACCCATTACAGAAAAACCGATTTCTGGGTGCAAATTAAGTTTTTCAACAACTTTCTGTCCCAATTCCCCCGCACCCACTATTAAGACTTTTTGTAAATTCATTCCGCGACTATGAATTTCCTTGACTAATAAACGTACCAACCTGTGAGATAAAAATAAGAAAATATTGGAAAAAATCCAAAAATAAACTGCCATAATCCGCGAAAATGATAGTTCACGATAAAAAAATGTGACAGCAGTTAATAAAACAACTGACAGTGAGGTTAATTTAAGAATCGAAAAATATTCAATAGTTGGTGAGTGCATACTGATAGGCTTATCATGGCCTAATAATCTGCTATTTATATAAAATATCAGCCAGACTGGTAGAAATGCATACAAATACATATTGTCGGCAGGTGGGATGCTAGCGGACGAAAAAAGTTCTAATTCAAATCTAAATAAATAGGCAGATAACCAGGCAAGTGCAATAGAAAAACTATTAAAAAAAAATATTGCAGTCGAATAAAGCTGGCTGTGTTTTCTTATCATGGTCATAGTGAAATTCTATTTGGATTTTAAAAAGCCCACTATCAACCTAAGTTAAAAATTTAAAATTACGGGGAATTCAAAACAGACCAAGCTGCTCTAAAATTTTTGGGGCTCTCTATGGAAGAACCGGGAAAAATTATAGCCGGAGGATAAATATATAATAGCAGACCCAATTTAGTCTGCAGGATCAAGCCTTCTTGGAAGGAGAATAACCTAATTCTGAATTAGCTTCAACCGCAAATATAAATTAGAGCTGATTTAAAAAACTATTGAATTTGATTTAATTGGGCCAGTATCTTGCCACGAACTTCAGCGGAGGGATTTCTTTTCAAGGCGCCTTCCAAAATTTCAATTGCCCGACTAGTTTCCCCTTTTTTGGAATATGCTACGCCAAGCATATAGCGGGAATCATGCACCTTGTTACCACGAGGATATTTATTCAAAACAGTTTCAAATTGCAAAATAGCATCATCATACATCTCAAGTGCTAGGTAGTTACTTCCAATCCAAAAAGCGATATTATCTTTTAACCTACTGGGCGGATTACTAAGGTCCAGATTTTGGAATAACAAAATCGATTCATCGTAATTTTTACTGCGATAAGCAGACAGGGCCCTATCATATTCTGGAGGAGTTTTGGCTTTTGGGCGATGCCTTTTTGTCCGACTCTTTTTTGCTGAGCGGGATTTTTGCATTTTAATTCGCGATATCTCTTCGTTCAGTCTGGCCACTTGGGACTTAAGATCTTCAACTTCTGGCTCAAGAAAATCTGAAGAATCCGTCGCTGAAGACACGCTCCCTTCAAGGCGCTCAGTCGCAGCATCTATTTTTGGTTCTAATGTGCTAAGCATCTCCTCTAACTCTCGCACTTTACTAATCAGAGCCTCTTGCTGATTTTGCAAGCTTTCAACATCACCCTTTAGTTCGCCTCTATCCGTTTTTTGGTCAATACTTGCAAAACCATCTGGATCTTCATCACCGAATCCATCGTCTTCCAGCATTTCATCGGATTTCGAGAAAGAATCATCTTCAGCAAAAAAGTCATCTTCAATGCTGCTTTCACGACTACTTTTTCTTGATTTTTTTCCTGTGCCACCATCTTCATCGACGAATTCTTCGTCTTCAAAAGGAAAATCGTCTTCAAATGCAAGATCGTCTTCATCATCCCCTACCCATGGCATATAACTACAACCACTTAAAATCAAAGGAAATGATAGGAAGGTAACCAGTATAAGGCGTGCTATTAAGGTGACCGGTGGCATGTTTTTCTCCGTACAAATTCGGTTGGGGAAGTATTACCCCTTAATAATCAATGGATTATATTGGGTTGCCTGATTTTTGTCAATACAATAATCTAAACCCAAATACTCAATAACTTTTATTATTTATCGAATAATTTCCCCTTTATCATTAGTTTTCTCCTCATAAAATTACTGTTTTATTAAGGTCTGTAGTTTTTACCAAGGTTTCAACCACTGAATCGAGTTGTAATTTTGAAGTATTTTCACCTAAACTGAAACGAATAGAACTATTGATTATTTCATCTGAAATACCCATAGCCTGAAGCACATAAGATGGCAACCCTGTGCCGGAACTACACGCGGAGCCCGTTGAAACCGCCACACCATCTAAATCTAAAGCAATCAACAGTGTATCCCCTGTCAACCCTTCAAACCCTATGTTTAATGTGTTAGGTAATCTGTTTTTCTTATCTCCTAATAAATTTGCTCCTGGAATCATTTCATATATTTTATCCAAGAAATAATCTCTCAATTCAGCAATTCGAGCCCTTTCGCTTATTCTCAAAATAGCCAGTTCACAAGCCTTTCCAAAACCAATAATTCCGGGAACATTTTCTGTCCCACCTCTTCTTTTCTTTTCCTGACCCCCCCCGCAAATAGGCGTAAAAAGAGCTGGTGTGCCTTTTTTAAGGTATAACGCCCCAACTCCTTTTGGACCATTAAATTTATGTGCGGATATAGACAACATATCAACTGGAAATTCTTTCAAATCGAAAGGGATCTTCGCCACACTTTGCACAGCATCCGTATGGAAGAGGACACCTTTTTCTCTCGCTATTTTACTGACTCGTTTTATATCCTGCAAAACACCTGTTTCACTGTTTGCATGCTGCAGAGATATTAAAGCGGTAGATTCGGTTATCTTAGACTCCAACTCACTTATATCAATCCTTCCGTAACGGTCAACATCAAGATAAAAAACCTCAACTCCCTGCTCTTCTAATTGCCGGCAAGGATTCAGTACTGAAGGGTGTTCAATTTTACTGGTAATTATACTTTTTCTTTTATCTCTAAGCGACACCCCTAAAAGAGCAAGATTGTTTGCCTCGGTACCACCACTTGTAAAAATAATTTCAGAAGAATGAGAACCTATAAGTTTGGCCACTTTTTCTCGGGCCACATCAAGTTGAACTCTAGCAAAACGTCCAAAGGAATGGACACTAGAAGGGTTCCCAAAGTTTTCACGAAGCGCCGGCAACATTTCTTCCAAAACTTCAGGGTGTAATGGCGTTGTTGCGTTATGGTCTAAATAAATCTTTTCCATACAAAAAGGCTAGCGGCTAATTTAAAAAAATACCATCAAGGGTAAAACAACGGGAGGTAAAAATGCAGATAAATTTCTTTTACGAAAGTTTAGCCAATAATCTTTTTTCTAGTTGTTTCTTCAATTGGGGATGAATCGCAAATTCCATTTTCTTTTAATATTTCTTTCAGATGGCGGATTTCTTTTTCCATTTCCGGTAAACGGTCTAACATACACTCAATAGCTCTTGCTACCGGATCCGGAAAAGACTCAGGGCCATCTTCATCTTCCATTTCCGAAGATATACCAGAAAATACCACCCTGCCTGGTACTCCAATCACTGTCGAATATTCAGGAACATCCTGCAAAACCACAGATCCTGAGCCAATTTTGGTATTACAACCAATTTTAATGGGCCCTAAAACCTTAGCTCCAGCTCCAATGACAACATCATCTGAAATCGTGGGGTGACGTTTGCCTTTTTTAGTGGCCAGACCTCCTAGAGTAACCCCCTGATACACAAATACATTATCTCCCACTTCCGATGTCTCACCTATGACGACTCCCATACCATGATCAATAAAAAAGCGCTTTCCAATTATCGCAGCCGGATGAATTTCAATCCCGGTAACCCAGCGGGCAAATTGAGAAAACGACCTAGCAATAAACTTTAACCCAATCCCCCAAAGCCAATGGTTAAAACGATATGCGACCAGAGCATGTACACCTGGATAAAGAATAAAAACCTCTAAAGCATTTCTTGCTGCAGGGTCCTTTTCCAACGCAACATCGATATCTTCTTTTATTTGTCGAAGCATCATAATGAAAAACCATTAACTTATTGTTTAACATTATATTATAGCGCAGATTAACTCAGACGCAATGCTCCTAGCTTAAAAATCTAAGGAGCTGAAAAGGTTGATCGATAGAAAGCAAAATTTATACGGCTGTAGATGAATTCTAAAACTTGGGGTAAATTTGCTTAAAACGGATATTGACTATACAGGGGAAACACAAAAAATTGCCGTTTTTATAAATAAAACTAGGAATAATTAAAGAGGCTTTTCAAAAAAAAGCAGTGGTCTACCTGGTTAACTTAGAAGGAGTGATTTATTTTAATTATGATTCAGAATCAAGGGTTTTCAGATATTCTTGAAGGATGGCATCCTGAGTTTTTTCATCAGCTGCCTTATAAATACGGATGGTTTCAAAATGTTGACCCTGTTGAACCCGTAATAACCTCATTCGCATCAACTCAAGTATAGCTAGAAAGGTAACAATAATTTCTTGCTTTCTATTAAGAACGGTGAAAAATGATTCAAAAGTAACACTATCCGATGAATTTAATATATCCAGAATATATTGAATTCGGTCAGTCACCGACATTTCTGTAATTTCAATTTCGTAATCTTTTTCAAAAGACTTGGTATCTAATACTTTCTGATAGGCCTTAAAAAGATCGAACACAGAGACTTCTATCAACTCTCTATTTTCCGAGCTTTCTTCTATCTCAATTTCACCACCTCTTAAAAAAACCTGTTGTCGATCGTGCTCCTTCATTCGAAGTTCAAATGCTGCATCACGATAACGTTGGTATTCCCGTAGGCGACGCATCAACTCTGCACGCGGATCCTCTCCTCCAGTAAAATCGGATTCCTCATCTATTTCGGGAGCTGGTAATAATGTTTTAGATTTAATTCGAGCCAACTCTGCCGCCATCACAAGATACTCACCCACCAACTCTAAATTCATCTCCTGCATTAATTCAAGATACTCCATATATTGTTTAGTTATTTCTACAATGGGAATATCGCAGATATCCATCTTTTGTTCTTTTAAAAGATGAAGCAAAAGGTCCAAAGGCCCTTCAAAAATTTTAAGTTTGCATTGATATGTCATTTATACGATCGATATATTTAAAAAATCACTTTATTATAGGACGGTTTACTTTTGAACACACTTGATTTTAAGTAATACCTATATCAGCAAATCTGATTTATCCGATGTCACCCCACCTTGATTGTAATAACGATAAAACCACCAAGGGAGCAGTTTCCGCGCGAAAAATCCTAGGCCCCAAGCCCAAAGTCTGGAAACCATAGCTGCGCGCCGTCTCGACTTCCTCCAATGTAAAACCACCTTCCGGCCCTATCAATATGTGCACTGAACGTGGTGCATTAATTGGTTTAATATCCTTTAAACCTCTTTCTTTTTCCATTTCCCAAAACATTAGTTTCAAATTTGAGCTCTTTGCTTGCCGGCAGTAAGCATCAAGTTTGGATACGGTTTTTGATATTTGAGGGATACCACTGATACCACACTGCTTGGAGCTTTCTTCGACAATCTTTTTCCAACGAGGAATTTTTTTATCATTATCACCTTTTAAAATAGTACGGTCTGTCATTAATGGAGTAATTGTTTGAACACCGAGCTCGACAGACTTCCTTAAAACAACATCAAACTTATTTCCTTTAATTAATGATTGACCAAGGTGAATTTTTAATGGCGATTCAGTATCTACTTTTTCGGAAGAAACTATTTTACCTTTGACTGATCTGCTTCTAACTTCTTCGAGCCTCACAAGGTAAAGCAAACCTTGTCCAACAAAAACCTCTATCTCCTCCCCGGCATGCAAACGAAGAACATTACGAATATGTGTGGCATCAGAGCCTTGTATGACTATCGTGTCATTTAAAATGTTTTTTTTCTCTAAAAAAAATCGATGCATTTAAACTACTGACGTGTTTATACGAAACAAATCATCCAAAGAATGCAATTCATAGTCAGGCTCTATATCTTTAGGTATAACTTTACCTTCTCTGTTTACCCATGCGCTCTTCATTCCCACTTTTTTAGCACCTACTACATCTAAAGAATAATTATCTCCTATGAAAAGAATTTCTTGCGGATCTACCTTAAAGTTTTCTACTGCCAATTCAAAAATGGAAGGATGTGGTTTTCGAAAAGGAGTGGACGATGAATATATTGCAAAATCAAAATAAGGCTGTAATCCAAGAATTTCCATTTCGCGCTCTTTCATGAACTGCGGATTAGTTGTATTGGAAATGATTCCCATTTGGACACCGATTTCCTTAAAACGATTCAAGACTCTCATGACTTCTGGATAGATTTTTCTTTTCGAGTAAACTTCAAGATAATAGACCTCAAGAAGTTGTTTTAAGGAAATCTCACCATCTAATGAAACTCCAAAATCATCCATCAACTGCTTCAAAACAATTTCGAAATGTGCTTCCTGATTTGTGATGCGCGACTCTTTGATCATGGGAAAAAATATTTTTCTTGATCGATCCAAGCATTCTTCAAAGTCAGGCACAGGAATATTTTTACTATCTAAAAGTGAGAAAACTTTTTGCAGTGGTTTTCGATCATCTTCTTTGCCAAGATCAACTAATGTATACGCCCAATCAAAGCCGATTGCTCTAAATGGAAAGTTCATTTATACTCTATGGTTGGTGTGCTAATAAGCGTAGGAGTTGGGGTTAGCCACCCGCGATCGAAAGCCAGTAAACATATATTTAACAACTGATAAACCCCTTATTGCAAGATTGCCCTTAAAGCGATTCCAGCACTAAAGAAAAACAAAGTTATTATACATTATTATTATCTTGACCTTCCAGCCTTCGCCATAAATAATACCATAGAGCCATCAGTTAAAATGCGTTAAGAAAAATGACACCTGAAAACATCAAAACGATTCCGAAGAATATTAGTTCCAATCAGGAATTAATTCAAGAAGCTTTAGATTTAGGTTGCACGAAAGCAAAAATAGTTTTGACACAAACTATCTCCATGGGCAACTGGGTCAAGCTTCATTGTCAATTCGGTTGCCCTCGATATGGCAATGTATTAACTTGTCCTCCTTGCACACCCGATTCAGATGAAATGGCTGAAATTTTAAATGAATATGAAAAAGCTCTTCTGGTCAATGCAACCATTGATACCAATGTGCAAGAACTTGTTGTGTGTCTTGAAAATAGTTTTAAAAAGAAGGGTTTTTATAAAGCCTTCGCTTTAGGAGCTAAGCCTTGTGATTTATGTAGTCCTTGTACAGTTTCCACTTCTTGCCAGTACCCCGAAAAAGCTCGTCCCACCCTGCAAGCCTGTGGCATCGATGTTCAATCTACTTTAGATAAGAATGGCTGGAAAGGTCTTTCCAATCAAGAACCCTGCACTGACTCACATACCATTGGGATGGTTCTACTAAGTTAAACAGTACAATAAAAAGAAAAAATATTATAATCGGGCTTCATTTTTGGGCCATGGATGCGTTATTCCCTTCTCCACCGACTCGTTTAATTCCTGAAGGTCAACTCCATTTATTCCTAGAAAATATAGAATCAATTTTAAATCATGCAGATTGATACTTGCCTGCGCCTGACGCTGCACGATTGGCTTAGCGTTAAAAGCAATTCCTAAACCGGCTTTGGCTAACATTTTAATATCGTTGGCACCATCACCTACCGCTACCACTTGTCGAAGTGAAAACCCCTCTTTCTTAGCTAATGAAATCAAGACATTTTCTTTAGCCTGCGCATCAATGATTTCTCCCTCCAACTCCCCGGTGACCACACCATTTTCAATTGCAAGTTGGTTGGCGATACCATAATCCAAGTCATACCGTTGACACAGCTTATTAATAAAATAATCAAATCCGCCACTGACCAAAGCAATTTTGTAACCTAAATGTTTTAAAATCCGAACCAGATTCTCAGCACCCGAAGTAAGTGGCAGATTCTCGGAAAGTACAGCAAGTTCTTTTACAGGTAATCCCTTTAAGCAAGCTACCCTTTTTCGCAGAGCGGATTTAAAATCCATTTTTCCACTCATTGCCTGACGAGTAATACTGGATATTTTTTTCCCTTGTCCCGCTAATTTACCCAATTCATCTATCACTTCACATTGCAAAAAAGTCATATCGGCGTCAAAAACAATCAGCCTCTTATTCCGGCGGAAATAAGTTTCCTCCTGTACCGCTATATCTACTCGGTTATTTTCTTTAAAAATAACTAAGGCATTTAAAACATCCTCCGTTGAATGAGCTTTACGCGTTCCTATTATAAATTCCAGGACATGAATATCTCCTGAATCCAATTGCTCAATCCTAAGAATGTTTATATCCAAATCAGAAAATGTTTTCGTTATTTCCAAGAAAGCTGTTGAAGAAAAAGTCGAGCAAAGAAGAGTAACAACAGATCTATAAGGATAGGAGGTTTGCGAGTCAGACTCCATTTTCCAAGGATGAATGGCTAACTTATATCCTTTGTCTTCGGCATAATTCACAAGAGATTCTTTTAAAGGAGAGATTAAACTATTATCATCTTCATTAAGCAGTATCGAAAGATTAAGCATTCCATTAAAAACAAATTGCTTGATATCCATCACATTCCAGCCAAACTTTACAATAAAGGCAAGTGTATCGGCCAAAATACCCGGACGGTCATGCGCTGTTATTTGAATATGGAGAGAGGATCGGGGCATAGATCAATCTTGCGGTTTATACCGCCACCCTTCCCTTTTTTTACAAGTCCAGCCATCGTTGATCTGAAATGTGGATAAACTGTCTAGAGCTTCAGAGTTAAATAATGAAACCAGGCCTTCACCTTTAATTGGGTTCCCTTTTAAATGTAAACGTTTTAAATTTCCTAAAAACTTTGCTGTTGCTAAGATTTCCAAACCTTTATCACTAATCCCATTTTTATTCAGATTTAAATATTGAATATTTTCAAGCAAAGGACAATTTACCAAGCCCTCAACTCCTTCATCACCGAGTTTATTGTCATCTAAGTCTAACCAACTGACGTCTTTCATTCTGGGAGACTCCCAAAGTAATTTAGCTTCTTCTGCGGTAAGATATTTCCCACTAAGCATTAATTGATTGCCGCGTATCCTACCTTCAAAAATCATATCCACATTTTGAAACCTTGTTCCTTCTGCCATGATGACCCTCTAATTTAATTTTTCTTGGCACAGACCCATAAAAATTCTATAACACGAAATGTTCCTAACCTGCAACTTTGTATAAATTTCACAGAGAAGATACATTTTTATGCATATCTTTAATCCACTCTAAAACCACATAATCCATCCAGCGATAATCGCCAAAAGGAGTTCGTTTTGAAGAAATATAGCCCAAATGCCCACCCCCTTTGGGCTGGTAAATATTTATGTTGTGTGAAAGATCTCTAAAAACATCTGGAGGCACAAATGGATCGTCTAAAGAACATAAAATATCGGTAGGTATCTCAATCTTGTCTACAAACTTTTTACCACTGCATGCATCATAATAGGCATCGACATTATCATAACCACCAGCGGGCGCAGTATAACTCACATCAAAGTCCCAAATCGTACTGAAGTTAACGTTGGGATCAAGAGAATTCGGGAAATTTTTTTTTAACGCGTGAGTCTGATTTCTAATCAACTTCATATAATATTGATTAAACAACCAGCAGGAACGAGATGTTGAAAGGATATGGCTAGCAACTCTCAAATCTATGGGAGGATTCACCGCTAAAGCGCCAATTACTCCCGAAGGAATAGATCGGCCTTCCCCTAGGTATTTGAGTAATATATTTCCACTTAAAGAAAATCCAATCAAGATAAGCTGTGAATATCTTTTTAAGATGAATGTCACCATCTTACTCAAATCATCACTCGATCCGCCATTCCATAGCCTAGAACTAAGCCCCATACCAGGCCCACTGCCGCGATGGTTAATCATGAATACCCCGTAACCCCAAGACCCGAGCTTTCCTGCAATTCTTTTTATATAGCCTGATTCAGAGCAACCTCCCATCCCATGTGCCAGCAACACAACGGGCTTCATTTTGTCTTTTGCCGTGATTTCATACACAATAGATTTTGCATTATTATCAAGATCAATGGCATGTGTAATCTTATTTTGAAGGGATATCGACTTTCCGGGAAACTGTGATCCGAATATGGTTTGAATGATCCCACCACTCAAAACAGGGTGAGCGGTAAAAGAATTCATTAATTCATCTAACTTCAAATATTATTCTCCTTTCTTAAAAAGAATTTTTCAGGTTTCCAATGCAGCTATAATACTTGCTTTATATATCAATCTCCCCATAATCCAGAGCTCATGTTGACACTTTAAAAAGGGATTGATAGATTGGAAAAGAGCACCTCACAAAAAAAGTACAACTTTAATTTACTTATAATTTCAGATGTCCTTATGCAATTAATAACATCACTCTCCTTAATATTTATCCTATTTATTTCTTTCGCAGAAGCCTCCAGTGTTTCTCATAAAGCTAACCTTCATTACCAGAAAGCAGTGAAGCTTAGCCAGCAAAAATTGTGGAAGGATGCCGTTCCAGAATTTATTAAAGCCGCAAGACTTTTACCTAAAGAAGGTTTAGTTCATGCTAATCTTGGTGTGGCTTTAAGCCATACCGGGATGTTCAAAGAGGCATTATTTTCCTTTGATAAAGCATTAAAACTGGGGTACGACTCATCCGGACTCCGTTATAATCGTGGTGTTTCTTTTGCCCGATTGGAATTGATAGATGAAGCCATAATAGAACTGGAAAAAGCGTTACGTCTTGATCGAAGAATGGTAAAAGCTGATTATGATCTTGGAATTTTATACAACCGTCAGGGTAATAAGAAAAAAGCTCAAGAAAAAGTCGACATTCTATTCAAACGCAATAATAAACTGGCAAAAAAATTATTTGATCAAATTACCCCCGAATATAAAGTTGTAACGGTAGATAATGGAGGGACTCTTAAAGGACAGGTCACTTTAGCAGGCCCTATTCCAAAAGCCCGTTCTTTCCATCTTGTAAATGCTCCTAACATTGAATTTTGCTCTCGCATTTCAGATGGCAAGGGTCATAGACTACTGTTCGATTTTACGGTATCGCAGAATCGAGGTTTGAAAGATACTATCATTACCTTGACGAATGTAAAAAAAGGAAAACCCTTTCCCAAAAAAATGCAGATCTTCCACATAGACAGGTGTCGAGCCAACAACTATGTCATTGGTATAAAAAATAGTGAAAACATTCTTATTGAAAATACCGATCCCGTTCAGCATGAAATAGCAACTTATGAGGTGCGAAACATTTACTCGGATCAAACATCTAACAGGCCGGTCATTCCAAAATCTAGTCAGGTGAGATCCTCATTTGTACGACAAGATGCAGAAGAGTTCACTATCAAATGCAACCTTCATCCTTT
>CAYYIR010000026.1:0-14963 GCA_964471995.1 uncultured Nitrospina sp.
CGAGCGAAGATTTACAGGTTAATCACACGCTCAATGACGATCAAGTCAAATGGTTTAATGCTGGTTCTGCATTAAATTATATGGGATCGCAAAAGTAACGATTATTGATGGAAAAAAACCGGACGGGTCTCAAAACCCGTCCGGTTTTTTTATATAAAAAGATTAAAAGCCTAATAAGCCGTTATTTTTAGGGACCCTCTAAATAGCTGTATGATTCAAGCTTTAAGGTTTTATTTTTTTTGAATTTTCCTGAACGAATAATTTTAATTAATTCTCCGGGATCGGGTTGGCTTGATTCTTTTCTTCCATTTAAAACAGTCAATTCAAGGTCTTTTCTTTTATCCCCAAGTTCATTTTTGGCAATACTTTGAAAGGTGTCACCCTCTTTAACTTCATAAATATCTATGTATCGAGGTTTGTATCTTTTTACATCTGCAGGATATTTTTTACCTTCATATACCAAGCCACGAATCTGATTTAAATATCTGCGTCGGAATAAATTTTCTTCTGACGAATACGCCCTTATCCGACTTGCAAGTAATCCAGCCTTTATAATTCTATCTTTCGTTTCTGGATGAGAGGCTTGAAATGCGTGATAAGACTGGCCAGACATAATTTCCTTTCGCCGTAGGCTTTTTAGAAATTTTTCCATACCATGAGCATTATAGCCAGCTTCTGAAATACTCAAAATACCATGTTCATCGGACTCAATCTCTGCATCGCGCCCATAACCTAGGTTAATCTGCTGAAATAGTGCTGTACTAACTGTGAGCCATCCTCCTGCATTATCAGGGTTAGCAATCGCACCTCCAATGGCAAAAATTTGGGCTCCAATGCTCCTCACCATCAGTTTTGCACCATGATGGAAAATAATATGCCCTATCTCATGACCTATTACTCCAGCTAACTCAGCCTCCCCATTAATCAAAGCCAGCAACCCTCTTGTAACATAAACATACCCTCCTGGAAGCGCAAATGCGTTGATCTGAGGGCTATCCATAACACGAAAGTAATATTTTGGGAAAACTTTATCAGATAGTTGTGAAACCAACTTTTGACCAATCCTATCAACATAAAGTTGAAGTGATTTATTCTGATATATACCAAATTGTTTTATGATGGCACGATCAGCTTCTTTACCCATAGCCATTTCCGTTTCCAGAGTTACAAAAGGAATGCTATGACTGAATAGTGGAAGAGCTGTAATTGTTATAGCAAAGACTAAAAAAGCAGGTTTAAATGGATTCGGCATAATTTTGGGTAGCCGTTGAAACCTTATGTGGAAAGGTGTTTAATTTGTCTATCAATTTTCTCTAATTCAGCAGTACCTGAAAATTTGATTTGCATTTCCCTCAGAATTAATAAGGCATTTGAGTTATCGTTATTACTTACATGGCATCTGGCTAGATCCCAATAAACCTGAAACAGAGGGAAACTGGTGTTTGTATCAATAACTGATTTATACAAATCAATAGCATTTCTTAACTCACCTTTAGCTTCATGAGTATAAGCTAATCCAATATTTGCCATTTGGTTATTTAACCCTTTAGAGTTCTTTTTAATCTCTAGAAAGGTTGATTCAGCCTTATCATAGTTTTTATTTTTAAAGTATAGATCCGCAAGTAACAATGACGCGCGGTTTCGATGGCTTCCGAGCTTAATTTGATCGCGGATTTTAATTAATTTCTCTACTTCTATTCCTTCAGTTTTGGCCATCTCCGCCATATTAAAATACAAGGCCTCATACTTCATAATCTGAGATATTTGATAATTCTTATAACCAAAAAATGAAAGCCCCCCAACCAAAACTGCAATAATACTTATAATAACTTTAGACCGATTTTCCGTAAAAATAAGCATAGCCTTTTCAGAAGAAGATAAAAATCGATCAGGTTCTTTTAGGAGTTCTTTCCTTGTAATTCTAATTTTTTTTGCCATGGAGATAAACCAATTAAGGATAAATTAAAAATCTAGAGCAACTCATTTAAAACATTAGATCATAAAGAATATTTAAAGACAAACCAAATTTAATGAGATGAAATACGATATAATGATAAGATTTAAATTTTATGAATTTAACTATGACTGATAAAAATATTGCGGTAATAGGAGCTGGAAGCTGGGGAACAGCTATAGCTCTTCACCTTTCGAAAAAATTTAAAGAGACTTCGCTATGGGTTTATGAAAACGAGTTATGCGAGATAATTCAAAAAGAGAGAGAAAATAAATGGTTTTTATCTGGATTTATAATTCCTCAAAATGTTGCTCCTGAAAACTCGCTTGAATTAGCTGTCAAAAATAAATCTGTAGTTGTAATTGCAGTTCCAACACCAGTTCTAAGAAATATAGTTAGCAAAATAAAGCCTCATATAAAGCCTGATACTCTAATAATTAATGCAAGCAAAGGTATCGAAAATGACACCTTAGTTCCATGTCATGAAATAATTAAGGATACCTTGCAAATGCCTTTTAAACTTGCAACTATTTCTGGCCCTACTTTCGCCAAGGAAGTTGCAGCCCAAGTTCCTTCCGCTATATTAGCGGCTTCAAAATCCACAGAAACAACAAAATTAGTCCAACAAATATTTTCCTCGCAAAACCTAAAAGTTTTTACCAGTGAGGATATTATGGGTGTAGAAATTGGTGGCGCATTAAAAAACGTTATTGCTATTGCGACTGGGATTTGTGATGGCTTAGGATTAGGGTTCAATACAAGGGCAGCATTAATTACAAGAGGATTGGTAGAAATAGCTCGGATTGGTACGGAATTGGGTGCAAAACCAGAAACTTTTAATGGCCTTTCTGGATTAGGCGATCTAGTTCTCACTTGCACGGGTGACCTAAGTAGAAACCGTCAATTGGGAATTCAATTAGGCCAAGGAAAATCACTTCAAAATATAACAAAAAAAATGAGAACAGTGGCCGAAGGTGTTTCAACCGTCAAATCTGCCCACAAACTCATCCATAAACTAAAGATACAAGCATCTATTATGGAAGAAACATTTAATGTTTTACATCAAAATAAACCACCGGAAGAAGCTCTTAGTGATTTGATGAACGTTAAAATTTCTAATGAGTTTTCAGGGATCAAAGGGCTGGCATGAATCAAAATGATTTAAAAATTATTTTATATAATTTATATATAAAAAAACTATCTCCAGAAGATGCGTTTAAGCAATTACAAAATATTTCATATGAAAATTTGGGTTTTGCAAAAATTGATCACCATAGAGAGCTACGAAGTGGCCTGCCAGAAGTAATATACAGCAAGGGTAAATCTGTTACCCAAATAAAAAAAATAATTCAAAGCATTTCAAAAGCAGGAAGTAATATTTTGGCCACTAAATTATCCAGCGATGTGTATAAAACTCTAAAACCCACATTGCCTAAAAAAGCTATATATAATAAACAAGCACAAACTCTTGTAATCAAGAATAACAAATCAATTATTAAAAAGGGATTGATAACCATAGTTACTGCTGGTACTTCGGATATACCTATTGCTGAAGAAGCCGCAACCACAGCAGACCTGCTGGGTAGCAAGGTCGAAACAATTTTTGATGTTGGTGTTGCAGGACTGCACCGGCTTTTAGATAATGTAAAAAAAATGGACAAGGCTCGTGTCATCATTGTTGTAGCCGGGATGGAAGGTGCATTGGCAAGTGTTATAGGAGGATTAGTGTCACAACCCATTATAGCTGTTCCCACCAGTGTGGGTTATGGGACCTCTTTTGGAGGGGTCTCCGCCTTATTAACCATGTTAAATAGTTGTGCAACAGGTATGGCAGTGGTGAATATTGATAATGGTTTTGGTGCCGGGTGCATGGCCCATAGAATTAATCTTCTTGGGGAGTTTGCTCCAAAGAACGGATAAGATGGTTTATTCCTTCTTCCTGAGACACAAGAGGCTGATAATCAAAATCTTTTTTGGCATTGGATATATCAAAGTAATGAGAAGTTGCCAATTGAGATGCTAAAAAACGAGTCATAGGCGGTTCGCTTTTCAGTCTTAAAAAACCGTATAACAACTCAAGAAACGTACCCAATCGCATTGCATTGTTATAAGATATTTTCCTTGTAACTACAGATACTCCCAAACGGTCTAGCAAGTTATTAATCCATTTCCAAAGAACTACAGGGTCATCATCACTTACAAAATAAGCTTTGCCAGCTACCTTTGAATTTGGAGCTAAAGCTACTTTCAAGTGAGCTGATACAGCGTTATCAATATAAGTCATATCTACTTGGTTACTTCCGTCCCCTACTATCATCAATCTATTATCACTTGCTTTTTTTAGAATGCGCGGTATCAAATGTGGATCACCAGGACCCCAAATTAAATGAGGACGAATAGCCGTAGTACAAAGACTTGAATCATTTTCCTGCAGCACCATTTTTTCTGCAATAGCTTTAGTATTAGAATATTCACATAAATAGGTATCAGGATAGGGGGCCGATTCATTTACACCTTCAAGACTAGAATGGGCAAAGACAACACTCGGAGAGCTTGTGAATACTAATTTAGAAATTGAATTCTCTCGGCAAGCTTTAATTATATTTTCTGTTCCTTGCACATTAATGCTAAAAAATTCACGTATAGGCCCCCAAATTCCAGGCAGGGCCGCTGTATGAAAAACAACATCAACATCTTTTGAGCAACTTTTTATAAATTCATAATCTCTAATATCCCCTTGCAAAATTTTAACAGATTGGGGTAAATGAAAATACGTCCCTCTCCCAACAACTGTAACATTATCTCCTTTTTGGATAAGTGCCTTGGTAATCGCACTTCCCAAAAAACCACCACCACCGGTTACTAATGCATGCATAAATTTTTATTCTGCAATTGATTAACCCAACATTGATAAAATTATTTTAAATTTTACCCTAGGGTTGAGCTAGTTGATGCATCAAGATTGAAAAAGTCGGCCTGAGAATCTGGCGAGGATTTATACCTATGGTATCCCGCACAGGCAATCATAGCAGCATTATCTGTACAGTATACTGGATCAGGAAAATAGGCTTCATAGGATAAATTATTACAAGCCGATTTAACGGCTTTTCTTAGAGCTCCATTAGCTGCAACACCACCTGTTACCACAACACGTGTTAAGTTTTCTTTTTTACAAGCTTTAATTATTTTATTTGAAAGCACCTCGACAACAGACTCTTGAAATCCAGCTGCAATATCATTATCAGATAGATAGATATTTTTTCCATCCTCCCTATTTTGAATAAAAGTTTTAACAGAGGTTTTCAATCCGCTAAAACTAAAATCAAGAGAGTTATTTTCCAAGTAAGCTCTAGGAAATTTATGTGCTTTAGAATTTCCATCTTTAGCTATTTTTTCTATTTTTGGTCCACCGGGATATTTTTGACCCAGCATTTTAGCAACCTTATCAAATGATTCCCCGGCTGCGTCGTCACGGGTACGACCTAGAATCTTGTATTTTCCGAAATTATCTACACGATATAAATCGGTATGTCCTCCAGAAACCACTAGAGAAATAAAAGGAAAATCAACCTTTGCTTGGAGAAAAATAGCTAGCAGGTGGCCTTCTAAATGATTTATGCCTATCAACGGAATACCAAGGCCATAAGCTATTCCTTTTGCAGCATTAACACCAACCAATAAAGAGCCAACCAATCCAGGCCCAATAGTAACAGCTATTAAATCAATATCTTTTAATTCTACGTGAGCAGATTTTAAACTTTGGTCAATTACTCGGTGAACTTGATCTATATGGGAGCGGCCTGCAAGTTCAGGAACAATGCCTCCAAATTTGGAATGAATATCTGTTTGATCATTTATAACATTTGATAAAAGCTCATTCCCACCTTGTAAAACTGCTGCGGCAGTATCATCACATGATGTTTCTAATCCTAGGATAAGCATAATATTTTATTTCATACTTATCCTACTATTCGAGTCAGGCCCATTAATCCTAATTTTTTTGAACATTTTTTTCATAACCTCCCAACCCGATAATAAGGAAACAGCTTGTTGCAGTTGATTATCTTTCTTTAGATCCTCGTCCAGTTTTTTAACTTTTAATTCTTCAGAGGCGTTTTCATCTATTCCTTCAATACTACTCTTTCCTTTGAGGTGTTTTTTTAAATCCTTTTCTCGTAGAAAGCGCCTCAACTTGGTTTTTTCTTCTGAATCCTCGCCCTTATCCTTTTTTTTAATTTCCTCAACAGCTTCCATTTCTACCAAAATATCAGGCTCTATCCCATTTTCCTGTATAACTCGACCACTAGGCGTGTAATATCTTGCAGTTGTTAACTTGAGGGCGGATCCATCACTTAATGGGATAATAGTTTGCACCGATCCTTTCCCAAAGGTTGGAGTTCCTAATACAATAGCTCTATTAAGATCTTGTAATGCACCTGCAACAATTTCGGAAGCACTTGCGCTACCACCATTTACAAGAATAATTAAAGGGTAATTAACTCCTGCAACCTTATCATGGCTGGTAAAACGCATGTTTTGTTCATTAGAACGACCCTTTGTATATACAATCAGATTTTCCCGATTTAAGAATCGATCCGTGACTTCAACAGCTTGATTTAATAGTCCTCCTGGATTATTTCTAACATCAAGGATTAATTTAGTAATTCCCTTTTTTTCCAAATCCGCCAATGCTTTGTCCAAATCACTACTAGTATTTTTTGAAAAGCTTCTTATTTTTATATAACCAATATCTGCTTGGTATAACTTATGAACAACGCTACGCACCTTAATAATATCTCGTACGATAGTAAACTCTTTAGGCGCTTTAAAGTTTTTTCTAAAAATAGTGATATTTATTGGAGAACCTGTTTCACCACGTAAAAGAGACACAGCATCCTGCAGAGTCATATCAAGGGTTGATTCATCTTCAATTTTAATAATTTTATCACCTGCCTTAACTCCTGCTCGAAATGCAGGTGTGTCATCTATTGGCGACACAACTGTCAGGATACCGTCCCGCATGCTAATTTCAATTCCTAATCCGCCGAACTTGCCGGTTGTTTCAACCTGCATTTCTTTATACGTGGCAGGAGGCATATAGCTAGTATGAGGATCTAGGGATTTAACCATTCCACTAATGGCTCCTTCAATCATAGTATCGCTTTTTACAGTCTCTACATAGTTAGATTCAATAAGTGAAATAATCTCAGAAAACACCTTGAGTTTGTTATAGGCATTTTGATTTCCTTTTTCTTCTTCCGCAAAAACACTAATCGTTAAAAGAAAATAAACGATTATAAAAGCGCCGAATATAATAAATTTAATAGGCCAATTTACCCTTTTCAAAATATGATCTCCAAAATTATTCTATTAGTAAAAAATAATACCCTTCAAGATTTCCGCATTAAAAAATGCCATATACCATCACTTTTTTGCAAACCAAGGATTGGGTTTAATCGGTTTTCCATTTTTTCTCAATTCGAAATAAAGTGTTTCTCCATCAAGAGAACCCGAATCCCCACTTAGGGCAATAATTTGACCCGTCTTGACCACTGTATCCGTTGATACTTTAATGGTATCCAAATGCCCATATAAAGAATGGAATTCCTTACCATGACCAATAATTACTAAATTACCATAACCCTCAAGTTCGCCTGTATACAAGACAGTTCCATCAAATACAGTTCGTACCTTGCTACCTTTTCTTGCCTTCACATTAATTCCATTATAAACAATATAAGAATCATATTCCTTAACTCTTTTCTTACCAAATTTATTAAGAATTCTGCCATTTAAAGGCATGTCAAGACGACCTTTTTTATCAGAAATATCTAATCCCTCGCCCGAAACAATCTTTACAAGCAATTTATCTATAAGCTCATTCAAATTTGTCGAAGCAGCAACCAATTCCTTTCTAACCTTTTTATAAAAATATTTCTTTTTTTTTATTTTTTTTAAAAGTACTGATTTTTCTTTCTTTTTTTTAACTATTTCATCTTTTTTGTATTTAGCATTCTTTTCAAAACTCACTAACTTTGCACGAACGGCATACAAAGATCTTTTATCTTTATCAAATTTATCGTATTGGCTTTTATATTGTCTAAGTAACTGAGCATCATGTTGTGCAATCAAATTCATATACTTTAAATTTTGAAACAAGTCATTAATATCGTTCGATGAAAACATAATTTTCATTGGCAATACCGAACCTTCTTTGTATATAGATCTAAGGCGAAACCCTAAAATTTTTTTATGCGCATTAATTTTTCGCTCCATCTTTTTCAAACTAGGCTCTATACTTAAAAGTTTTTTCTGATTATTTTTAAAATTCCATTTATAGATTTTCAATTCTCTTTCCTTCAGTCTTAGCTGGTTTCCTATTACCTGAAGATTCTTCAAAGCAGCGGACTCGCTTTTACCAACTTTAGAAATAGCAATTTCCTGCTTCTTAATTTTTTTTCTTAATATTTTTAATTCAGCCTGCTCGTCTTTTAAAAGTGTATTAATTTCCTTTATATTATTTTCTTCTGCAAAAATAATGGGAACACTTTCCATGGAAATTAAAAAAACAAATAAAATTGCCTTAAAACTGGTGATGGACATTAGTTTTTATTTATTAAACGTAGGAATTGAAAGGTTGAAATATAACTAGCCATTAAACCGACTGAAATACTTAAACCAACTAATCCAAGCAAAATGGGTTCTCCAATAGATGCAAAATCCATAGCCAAAAACTCTACTGATGATTGAAATTCTTTTTTTAAATAGTATTGAACTCCATTTATAAAAAATAGAGCTAAAACTGATCCTACTAATCCTTGCAACATCCCTTCCAGCAAAAATGGGATTTTCACAAACCTTGGAGTTGCTCCAATTAAAAGCATTAGTTCAATTTCATCTTGTCTTGAATGGATTGATAAGCGAATTGTATTTGAGATTATAAAAGTTAACCCGAAACATAAAAGGCATCCAAGAGCCAAAATGAATACCCTAGAAAAAGTCATAAACCTTTCAAACCTAGCGATCCAATCTTCTCCATACTCTACCGATTCGATTCCATTTTGATTTTTAAGCTTGTTAGCAATTTTTTGAATATGGTTAAATCGATTATTTACTTCTGCAAAATGGACCTTGTATGAAGCTGGCAATGGATTAAAATCTAATTCCAACAAGGCTCTCAAACTATCCGGCATATTGGATTGAAATTCAGCCAAAGCCTGCTCGCGAGATACCTCGGTCACAGATTCAACTTTTGGTGAATTTAAAATATACTTCTTTAAAATACTTTTTTGTGAGGCCGTTATATCGTCCTTGAGGTAAGCAATAAGTTGAACTTGATTATTTAACTTTAAAAAAAAAGAATTAAGATTCAAAAACAAAACAAGGAATAGACCTAAAATAAATATAGATATGGTAATTGTTGCCACAGATAGCGCAAAGGTTTGTTTATTATTTAGAATATTTGAAAGAGTAGTTCTGAATCCGCTATATAAAGTTCCCATATATTTTTCTCAAATAGTATCTACTTTTCCTCGATTAAGATTAATAACCCGATGGTTTCCAAGCTTGATGATTTCCTGACTATGAGTTGCAAAAATAATGGTAGTTCCTTCATGATTTAATTCTTCAAATAATTTTAAAATCTCAATTGAGATATGGGGATCAAGATTACCGGTTGGCTCATCTGCTAGAATTATTGAAGGAGAATTAACCATGGCCCGAGCAATAGCAACCCTCTGTTGTTCACCCCCTGACAAGTAAGCTGGGTAAGCATCTTTTTTAGGAGTTAAGCCAACATTTTTCAAGGCTTTCCACGTTTTAAATTTAATGGTTTTTCTATCTTTGGCAATCACTTCTTGGGCAAAAGACACATTTTCAAAAACAGTCTTATTAGGCAGAAGCTTATAATCCTGAAAAACAACGCCTATAGATCTTCTTAAGGTATGAATATTCCTATGGGTCAATTTTCCTACATTTATTCCTTGAACTAAGACCTGCCCCTTTTCAAATGGCTCCCAACCAAACAAAATTTTTAGTATTGTTGTCTTTCCGGCGCCACTGGGTCCTGTGAGAAAAACAAATTCCCCTTTCCCAATTTCCATAGAAATATCATCCAATACTGGAGTGGATCCATCATACATTTTCACTACATCAAATATTTGGATCATTTATATTTTTGCAAATAAAACGAGATACGAATTGGGATCACATAATCAAGAATATGATTTTCAACTTATTCCTATGGAATCCTTTTTGGAAGTGGTTCTTCATCTTCAATTATAAAATCAGCACTAGAAATATTCTCGGCAGTATATTCAAGTGGTAACATGGAAATCATCCGAGATCCATAGAACTGTTTAATTTGATCATCGCTCAACAAGTCAAAGTTTAAATAGGTTTTAATGATCAATCGCTCGTTTTCAAGTTCATACGAGAAAACTCCATCTGAACAAGTCAAAAAACCTTCATTCTCTCCAAATGATAATATTGCTTGATTTACCAACGCATCTATTTGGATAATACAATTTTTATCAATTTTCATTCTTTCGCTAAAACGATTTATACAATGTGTAGTATAAAAAACTTTTGGTAGAGAGTGTGACTGGACCAACCTCCCCTTATCTGTAGATTCACTTTGAACAGGAGATATTACTGCACAAAAACCTTGCTTGGAGAAATCAATTAAAAATAAAATATCATTACCAAAGCGTTTGGTAACTTTTCTGGTCATTTCATCAATAAACTTTTGCCTCTTTCTAATGGAAATTTTTGCGTTAGTACGAAATTTCTTCTGAAATTCCGCCTTCAAGAAGCCTTCGATTTGAGATTTCTTATAATTAAAGTAACGATCTGCGGTCATAATAAATTTGAAATCTTTAGTAAAACACTTCTTAAATATACAATAAAGTGAACTCTGTTAAAAGAAAATGTTTATATAACTCATTGTTTTTCATATACTTTTGAGATAGACAGCAAAAAATTTAATTAACCAACCTTCCTATTTTAACAGCATTATAGTTTCTTTTATATCCAAACCAAATCCAAACAACTTGTCTGTGGTAAAATTGACGCATGAACTCAACACCAAAAATATTTCTGATGCTTTTAGCAGCAACATTAATTTTTCATACCACTTTAAACTACATGATAGATAATATTCAAGAGTTTGAGACTGTTCCGTTGCCCCCAAAGAAAATTAAGAAAATTAGCACACAGAACCCAACCATTGAGGTTAATGCCAAGGAAAAAGACTCTTGGGCCCTCGTTGACTTTTCAACTGGTAAAATTAAAAATATTAATGAAAAAGATACGTCGAAAAAAAAATTTCAAAATATAGAATGGGACCTCGGTTTTAGTCGTACTAAAATTATTACCAATAGTGGAGCTACAAATCCACTTGGTAATACAGGGGTTATAAACCTCGGTCCTGTAGATTTTAAATCCGTGAACGAGGCTCCTCAAAGCGGCTATATAGAAGACAAACTGTCTTTTGGAAACCTTATAAACAAAGAGTTTGCGGGTTGGTATAACTACCGCACTCGAACTCACAACATAGAATCCAAAAATAACGTTTATGTTGTAAAAATGGCCGATAAGGGTTTTATGAAAATGCGTATCTTAAACTATTACTGTGGGAAAAAAGATCACGACTGTAGGACCATGATGTGTTCTAGACAACAAGCTGCCTGTCTGACAGTAGAATATGTCCTGGCAAAAAATGGAACTACATTTTTTCCTTTACAAAAATCAGATTCCACTCTTGTCAATAATAATAGCACTTCAACAAATATTAATTGATTAAATATTTTTTTATCTTAATAACAACTTTTTTCTTGTTAGCTTGCGATGAAAACAAGCATCCTGATATGGTAGAAATACCAGCGGGGGAGTTTATATTGGGGTTTGATTCGACTTCTAAACTAATTCCATTCATGTCGGATAAAACTGCTGGACTGAGTGCTCAACCTAGGCAAACTGTTTTTTTAGAAACATTTTACATAGACCGATTTGAAACCACCTATGAAGATTTTATAAATTTCAAACCTACTGCAGAATATTCTATTTCCAACTATAATGAACCTGTACGTGGAGTAAATTGGTTTGAAGCAGACGCCTACTGTTTGGCAATTGGTAAAAGATTACCTACAGAATTGGAATGGGAAAAAACTGCTAGGGGTTCCGATAATCGCCTTTTTGTTTGGGGAAACGAGTTTATAAAGGAAAATGCAAATTTTTCTAAAAAAGTCGTTCCCGTTGATATAAAGAACAAAGACAAAAGTGAATATGGAGTTTGGGGGATGAATGGAAATGTTTCAGAATGGACCAGCAGTTGGTATCAACCTTATCCAAATTCAAAACATACAGATGAAAATTATGGCAAAAAGTTCAAGATAACCCGTGGCGGATCCTTTTTTAAAAGAGACCATGGGTTTATAAAAGAGTTTACTATGATACCTTATAGAAATATTGCTCCAATCTATGCAAGATTCTGGGATACCGGATTTAGGTGTGCCTTATCTGGATAAAATAAGTGCCTGCCCGTCACTCAGCTTTAATCAGGAATAGAAGTAGATTTATCATCTTCTTTTTCAGATTCGGAAAAAGTTGTAGGCTTTGATCGAATAAATGGAGCCGGCAAAGGAATAATAGGAGACTCTACTTCACTAGAAACAACATGGAATGTTTTCCCTTCGCTTTCCAAGGGTTTGGTTGTTTCTCCATCTGAAACAGAAATCGTTTCAATATTCGATTTTTTTCTTGAAGCATTAGACCGTCTTCCTTTTACTCTTGATTGGCCCCTCCTCGGAGACGATTTTCTTTTTGAATATCTTTTCTTAGACTGGGTGCCCTCCCCTGCAGATTTTGATTTTGCTACTTCTTTAGTTGACTCTATTGACTTTGGATTTACTGGCTCTACCAATTCCATTTCTTTTTCATATTTATTATCGATTACCTTAGATTCATCTTCAAAGTTTTCATCTTTTGTTTCTGTAATCTCGAATTTAAAATCTTCGAAAACTAATCCCGGTTTACTTCTAAATTTTATATCTATTTGATATTTTTCTTTTAAATCTGCAATCGCATCCATTTTTGAATTTAACAAATGAGTAACAATCTCTGATGAAATTTCCATTGTAATAACTTTAACCTTGCCTTTAGCTATTAACTCCTGAACTTTTCTAAATACTAGCAAAACGATGGAATTGATTGAACGCACATGTCCTGAGCCATTACAAAGACTACATTCATCAAAAATACCATCATTAACGGGTGGTGAAATTCTTTGCCGGGACATTTCAAGCAAACCAAACTTTGAAATTCTCGACAAGTTAATTCTGGCCTTATCTGTTTTGCATGCTAATTTCAATTCTTTTTCAACCGCAGCTTTGTTCTTTTTTTGATACATGTCTATAAAGTCTATTACCACCAAACCGCCTAGATCACGTAATCTAAGCTGCCTTGCAATTTCTTTCGCTGCTTCCAAATTTGTAGTTACAGCAGTTTCCTCTATATCCAGCCCACCTTTTGTCTTACCAGAATTGACATCAATTGATGCCATTGCCTCACCAATATCGATTACTATAGAGCCCCCCGATGGTAACGGAACGTTTCTTTCGTAAATAGATTCAATTTGTTCCTCAACTTTGTATTCAGAAAAAAGAGGCCTAGTTTCTTTATAAAGTGTAACCAAATTTCGATTTCGCGGCATGACCAGCCTTGCAAAATCCTTCAATGATTTATAGGCATCGCTGTTATCTATAATTATTTGAGAGGTATCACTGGAGTAATGGTCACGAAAGGTTCTAACCACTAAATCAGGTTCCTGGTAAATCAAGTATGGAGCCGGCGCAGAATCGTCTAACATAGCACTTTGAATTTTTTTCCACACTTTAAGTAGCATTTGTAGATCTTTTTGTAATTCAATTTTATTCCTTCCAACCCCAGCAGTTCTAATTATTAATCCCAAGTTTTCTGGAAGATTAAAGTCAGCAACGATATCCTTCAATTTCTTTCTTTCTGCCTCATCTTCTATTTTCCGCGAAACCGCATTTCCCTGACCATGCATTAAAACCAAAAACCTACCCGGAATACTAAGCACATTGTTTAATGTGGGGCCCTTCGCATCACGACTTTCTTTAGTTACTTGAACAAGGATTTTTTGACCCCTCATTAAAACATCCTGAATCCGAATTTTTGCTTTTTTTTCACCTGTGTGAACATAAGATTCTTTTAAAACATCTTTAAAAGGCAAAAATCCAAACTTTTTGTACCCAAAATCGATAAATGCTGCCTCTATTGAGGGTTCTATGCGGTTAATTATCCCCAGATAAACATTTCCTTTAATTTGTTCTCGGGAAGAATGTTCTACGATATAATTGTCAATAATATTGTTATTCAATATAACAGCACGACACTCTTCGGGATGCTGCGCATTTATCAGCATCACTTTTTTTAATTTTCTTGTTTTTTTCATGGATAACTTCCTGTTTGTTTCTTTCGCATTCTCAAAGAAATCTGTAGTTAAACATCTAATCCATAACTTCTAAAGCTTGCCAAATTAATCAAGAAGCATTATAATTCAATAAGTTGTGGAGATTTCTGAATTCCCTTGCGGGCGAGAAACATAATTGATGATCGTATTAAGGAAAGAAGATTAATTAAGTTAGGCTAATTATTTTTTGGAAAGCCTTAAAAAATATTAGGCAATATACTTACTCACGTAATTTTATTAAAAATTTTGTTTTATAAAAAAGCTTGGAATTTAAAAGCTAAAAAAATAATTTAAATAGCACACATCTACTAATAACAGCTTGCATCATACCATTCTAATTAATTATAGTGAAACTTTATTCGATTTAAATTAGCAACCTATCAAATTTTAAAAATTAATCACATTAAAGGGAATACCTTATATATCCGATTGTTTTTATGACTATTAGTTAATCACAATGAAAAATACTGAGACCTCGAATCTTATTGGGATGGCCCAACTTTCCCAACTTAAACC
>CAYYIR010000027.1:0-14854 GCA_964471995.1 uncultured Nitrospina sp.
TTGACCACCAAAAATTTCATCATTACTATTTTCAGCCTGCACATTTTCAGGTGCAAAGAAAAGAGTGGCCATAAACACAAAAGTTATAGAACTACAAAATCTTTGTAATAAATAAAAAAGGATTGTTTCTTTAGTCGTCACGGTCACTCTTCCTGAGGTGCCCAATCCGGTTCCCACGAAAGACAGATTCCGGCAGGATTATAAAATTGTCCGGGGTCTTTACCAACAATACCCCATTTAGCTATGAAGTTTAGATCAGGATCAAATTTTTGAATTCTCTGGTTTATAGTATCGACAACAAACACATATCCATAGGGATCTTCGACTACAGAAGAAGGACAGTTAAACTGACCATCCCGTTTACCCCCTTCACCTACTACTCCTAAAGAATGACCTTCACGGTCAAATAGTTGAAGACGGTTTTGACTTTTTTCAGCAACAATGATTGTTCCATCGCGGCGAACTGTGATACCGGTTGGAAAATTAAGTCTTCCGGGCTCAAACCCGTATTCACCAAACTTGGATAAGAATTGTCCGTCCTCGTTGAAAATTTGAATGCGTTGGTTATCACGATCTGCAACATAAATATTTCCTTCCCTATCCAAAGCCAAACCAACGGGGAATTTCATGAAACCATCAAAATTTCCAGCATAACCAAAGCTCAGAATAAACTCTCCATCATCGTCATACCGCTTCACGCAATGATTAGAGGTGTCTGCCACGAGAATTGTTCCCATTGGTTCTGCAACAATATCTTCGGGCATATAAAATTTTTCCTGCCCCCAGCCTTCTGTGCCAAACTCAAAGAAGAAATCTCCCTCCGGATCAAATTTCTGAATCCGATGGCATCCTGTATCCACAACCCAAATGTATCCCTCCAAATCGACTGCAATTCCGCTAGGAGTTTTAAATTGCCCAGGTACATAAGGGGGACGTGTGCCTCCAGAGGTACCAAACTCTTTGAGCAGTTTTCCATTGCCATCGAATTTTTGTATTCGGTCATTTCCGGAATCGGCCACCCAGACATAAAGCTTGCTATGATCTATAGTTGGTCTCTCTTCAGGAAGAGTTTCCTCGGTCACTGCAACGTCAAGAGTATTCGAATCTTCTATATCGGTATTATTGGTGTTTTCTTCGTTCAATTTCCAAACCCTTTCGCTTCCCACTCAATGGACTCCAATAGGAAAGAGCCCCTCTAAAGGGGCTCTTGAAGCCATTATTATTCCAATTCAAAATTGAGCTGATATCCTGAAAATAAATACCCGAAAATCTACTTAAAAAAAGTTTTTATTTCAGCAAAAACCCTTTCACATCTAAAATTTGGTATTCAAAGTCGCAGGTCTTCTGGAAATCCTCCATCCGCTCGTTCCAATTTGTTTTGAAATTATCCAAACTTTCTGATTTGGGTTTCTTTTTCATTAAACCTACTTCGCGAAAAAGTGGTTTAACCATATTCTTATGAACCAGTTGAAGAATATTGCGTAAATTTAAAATACATTGTTTGGTCACTTCTTCACGTGTAACGCCATCCACTTTTTCAAGGAGACGCAAAAAAGACTGGATTGTAGTCAACTGCACGGTGTAACTTTCAGCAAGACGGTGGTCATATTTTAAACCACAATCAATAAACGCTGGCATCAAGTACATGCCAATATGATGATCGAATTTAACAGAAAGGGTGATTAACTTTTGGAGGTAATCTACCTCTCTTAGATCTTCATCTTCTTCTTCACCTTCTGCGAGTTCTTGAGCAGCCTTCTCCTTTTCTTTTTGGAGTTCAGCTTTGATCTTCTCTAACTCACTCAAATCGGCAAGGTGGTCTACTTCTTTTTCTTCAGGAGCCTCTGAAGAATCCGTTGTTTCTTTAGTTTCAGTATCTTGGTCGCTCAACTCAAATCTCCTTCCTTACAGGAATAAAACAATAAACCAATATTTTTAAAAGAGTTTTCGGAATCTGTTAAGTATAATCCTTTTGAACAAACACTGTCAACCGCTCGGAAAAGAGCATCAAATGATAATGGACCCCAAAGCATGGACTCGGGTTGACAGGTGTTTCATATTGGATATATGCTAATCTATGATAAACCCATATAATTCTTTCAGTTGAAGCGTGTGCTAAATCCTAATTCGCAAAACATAATGGTATCTGGAAAGGAGAAACAATGAAAGTTGCCCTCCTTTTTCCACCCCAATGGTACCCCAGTCAACCCTATTTGGCTCTCCCTACCCTTAAGGCTCATTTAGAGTCCAAAGGCCATGAAGTGGACCAGTTTGATCTGAACATCGAATGCTACGATGTTTTTCTTTCAAAAGAATATCTTGAACGCTGTGTTGAGATTATAAGAAGGAGACTTGCTGATCCAACTCGTTCCACGGAAGATCAAGAAGTCAGACCAATTTATAAGGACATCCTCTCCGATGTAGCCTTTTTGGAGTCTGTTCTTAATGAGGTAGAAGATGCAAAAAATGTGCTGAGAGATGAGAATCGTTTTTTTCAGTTTGAAACCTATAGCCAAGCCTACACCAACCTGAAAATTGCAATGCAGTTGATCTCCTATACTCACCATCCCAGTCGTTTGGATCTCGATTCCTTCTTCATGCAGGGAAATCCTGAGGAACATCTTTCAGGAATAATGAGCGCGACCGAAGACACGGTGCGAAACCCCTTTTTACTTATGTTTGAACAATACCTGGCTCCAAAAATACCGTGGGGCGATTACGGCATTGTTGGTTTATCTATCATTCATATTGGACAAGTCATACCCGGTCTCACTTTGGCGCGCCAGTTAAGGCGTTGTTATCCTCATTTGCATATTGTAGTGGGCGGCAGTGTTTTCAATCGTCACGCCGATTTACTTGATGACAAGCAACAATTATTTAAAGAGTTCTTCCATAGTTTGATTGTTTCTGAGGGTGAGTTACCATTGGATCATCTTGTCAGCCATTTAAAAGCAAACAAACCACTGCAGACAGTACCAAACTTGATTTATCTTGAAGGCGACAAGGTTATCCGCAACCCAAAAACAGAAGCATTGCCTTACGAAGAAATGGTATGTCCGACCTTTGATCAATTGCCACTGGAAAAATATCTTATGCCTTATCCCGTGCTTCCCTATATGTCGAGCCGCGGATGTTATTGGGGCAAATGCACCTTCTGCACCCACAGTTTTATATATGACTCGCATTACAGAAAAGAAAATGAAGTTAGAGTAGCCGAAGAACTCGACCACCTCTCAAAAAAATACAAAACAAAATATTTCACGTTTTCAGACGAAGCCATTTCTCCGAACGCTTTCAACCGTATGTCGAAAGAAATTCTCAAACGAGGAGTTGAGATGCGCTCATTGGGAATGCTTAAATTTGAGTCCGGCGAAAAAGAATCTCCCGAGCTTTTTGACGATGTTTACCGCGCCGGATTTTTAATGCTGTTTTTTGGCTTAGAGAGTGCAAATGATCGTATTCTTTCCGTTATTGATAAAGGCTGTGATCAAGAAACTGAAAGGACGGTGCTGCGGCATAGCTCGGAAGCTGGAATCTGGAATCATCTTTATCTATTTTTTGGTTTTCCAACAGAAGAGAGAGCAGAAGCCGAAGATACAATTCGTTTCACTAAAGAGAACTCTGAAGTTGAAAGTGGAATAATCCACTCCGTAGGGCAATCCATTTTTGCATTGGAGAAAGATTCAGCGATCTACCACAACCCCGCAAAGTTCAAAATCGATCGTATTATTCATAATCCGGAACGTGACATGGCCATTGTATTTGATTTTGAAATTAAATCCGGCATGCCGAGGGATGAAGTTATGGATGTCTATGAAAGTTTTGATTCAGTAATTGAGGAGCATTTCCCATCCCGGAAAATCTGGAATTACTTGTCCCGCGAACATTTCCTGCTTTATCTCGATCATTACGGGAAAGAAGAAATTCTTAATATGGCCACCACTGACGTGGCTCCGTAACTGCTGAAGCTAACAACAAAGTATTAAAACAAATGTGTTCTGTACTTAACAAGCTTCGGTTCTCTGTCCGACCCAGCATTGACTGGGTTGACAGATGGGGGGACAATCACCTAGAATTAGTTTATCTTTTATAAATATTTGAATTAAATAAATTTGGAGCCCGAGTTATATGGCTAAAGCCGGCAAGCCTACAGACTGGATCACGATGAAAATTGATCCAGAAATCTTTGAAGAACTGGGTGTCCGTGATCCAGAAGAAACTAAGCGGGAAATGGCTATCAGCAAAAAATCCCGTCAAGTAAGGAAAGAATTGAAGGCCGACCCCGACAACCTGGAATTACAATTAGAGCTGGCTACTCTTTTAATTGATGGTTGTAATTACGAAGAAGCTATAAAGCAACTCAAGCTCATCCGCAATAAAGACCCTAAGAACCCTCGCGTTTACAAACTAATGGGCACCGCTTTCGTTCTTTTCAATCATGATGAAGAAGCTTTGCTGGAACTCAACCGTGCCCATGAATTGGATCGCAATGACCCAGAAACTTTGTTTAATCTTGGAGGAGTTTATCTGCTTAGAGATATGTACGAAAGTGCTGCCGATGCTTTTGAGAAGGTCATTAAAATCGACCCCACTGATACTACGGGATACGCAAACCTTGCTGCTGCCTATGGCATGCTCAAGGCTTACGACAAGGAAATTATCGCCCTCAAAAAAGTATTAATGTTCGATCCCGAAAATAAAGAACTGCGTGCCGCCTTATCAAATTCCTATTTTAACTCAAATCGCTTTGAAGAAGCCATTGACGCTGCATTGTGTGTTGTAGAAATAGACGAGAAGGATACGCAAGCTTATTGTAACCTGGGTAGCTGCTATGCGGCTCAAAGTATGGTAGACGATGCCATCAAAGCATTCAATAAAGCCACTGAATTAGCACCAGATTACTCCTTACCCCACACAAACCTGGGAACTCTTTATGCCAACATGGGTCGAATTGAAGCCGCCATCAAAGAATTAAAAGTTTCTGTAAGTCTCAACCCTCAAGATGCGGGAGCGTGGTTGACTCTCTATAGCTGCTATAAAGAAGTTGGGCTGATGGAAGAATCTCAAAATGCTTACAGCAAATATGAAGCCATCCTCAATGAGCCAGAATTACAGGAGGCAACGGGTGGTGATAATCCTGCCAATATTCCAGGTGGAGTTTCCCAAACAAGTAAGCTAGCGAGTGGCGAAGACCTAAGAGATAACTCGGCCGGCCTCGAATCCTTGCGCGAAAGCGGCGAATAAATCCATCTGCGGATATTAAGCCATGACGCGTTCCCCCAACCTAATACCGCTTGGGGAATTCAAACCTTCAGACCAATGGCAAACACACGTCAATTCCATTTTCTATGGAATCAAGGGTCCCGAAATCCACAATCATTTCCAAACTTACGTCAGTCTAGACCATCGGTTGGCACACGCACTGGCAGAAGATTTTTTTAGAGATACGGTTGGAAAAAATCCAAAAGGTGCGGTCTGGACTATCCAAGAGTGGGGAGTTGGCAACGGCAACCTAGCCGCTTGTTTTCTCAGCCGCCTTCAGGAAATTGACTTCAACCAACAAGTGTACCCTTTCACTCATTATATTTTGTGTGACGAATCCGAAGAAATACTGAAAGGAACCCGGGCCAATCCGCGCCTCCATCAGCATCAAGGAAGGTATTCAACAGTAAGAATAGATGCCGAGAATCTGAACTGTTTTCAATCCAAATCAGTGACCAAAATCATTTCGAACGAGATATGGGATGATCTTGCCACAAAGGTTGTACTTAAAAATGAAAATCAGTTTTACGAAGAATACCTTTGCCCTTACCTCCGTGCTGACTTCTTGAATGTAGACGAAACAACCTTTCTAAACCAATTTCAAAATAAAGACCTAGATGGTCTTGCAAAGTTGCCCTGGTTTCTGGATGCTATTCATTGGGAGCGTGATTTTCAGAGGGTGGATCTTAATGACTGGCCTTTTTCAAAATCCCTAATAAACCATTGTCATAATCTTGCAGATGGAATACCCATGCCCATCAACATCGGTGCCTTTGCAGCATTAAGAAAGGCAAAAGAACTCCTCGTCGAAGACAGCCTGGGATACACTGGATTCGATTATGGAATGTTGGAATTAAAAGATCTAAATCACGAGGGGCGCCCCTACTTTAATTTATATGGTGGGCAATATACGTTTATGGTGAATTTTCCTTTACTGGAAGAAGTAGGGCGTGAGATTGGTCTTTCGGAAGTACACAAGGAATATCAGAACGAGTATGTAAAACGCAGCCTCGAATCAGAAGTAGTGGGGGTCGTCGATCTGGTACAAAATCACCCCCAGGTTGCTCAAATGCCTGGATGGGATCGCGACATTTTAATGCTTCGAACCCTACAGGCCCTGAATTCCGTTTATTACAGTCCCTACTCTGGCAAACTCGAATACCCATCTATGCCAGGCACACCTAAAAAGCAACGAAAACTAATTTCACAACTGGCCAAAAGTCTTAGCGCACGTGGTGTTCCCGATACTGTTGCATATGTAACCCAAGAAGAAGTTTTCACTGCCTTGAAACCTTTAAGAAAACTGGGCTATAGAGAAAAAGATCTCTCAGCTTCTTTTCAATCGCCTCCGCCTCCGGTTTCCTTCATCCACATTCAATTCAAAGATTAATATCATTGCTAAAATCTGATAACCTAGCGTAGCAATTAAATTTTTCTGGAGTCCCTGAGTGCTCAGCATCTTTGTTGAAACAAGTTGCAATCGCTATAACCGTGACGAATGTATTTCCTGCCACGTTTATGAACCATTGATGGAACACCCGGTTTCTGATTGGCATCTTACTGTGGAGCAGGCTCGTAGTATGGCCGAAAAAATTAAAAAAATTAAAGTGCTCAATACCCTAGCACAACAAGAAATTAATTTAACCGGTGGTGAAGCATCACAAAACCCGGATATCGTAGAGATTTGTAAGATTTTTCAAACCGTCACTCCACATGTGTGTCTTCATACGAATCTAGATATTCTTTCAGAAAAATCAAAACGCTGGTCTAGGCTAGTAAAAATAATGAAATTAAACGCAAGGGTCGACATTACCCTTTACCCCACAGTGTGGGAAAGTTCGCAAAAATTTTTTCTCGGAAAAATGCTGGAAATACAGAATAAACTTATTGTGAACGTTGTGTATGAATCCTTGACCGATTTAAAAAATCAAATTGGCCTGCTGCATGAATTTTTTCAAGACAAGGGTATCAAACATGTTTCAGAACTACTCCAAAACTACTCCAAAAAAATATCAAACCTGACAGAAGAACACCCTAACTGCGATGAAAAAATTTTTACTACGCATATGGGAGATACTGAAGCATTTGCCAGCCGACCTGAATTCATTTTTGGTGTTAGCCTTTTACCTGCTTTTGACGTTGATAAAAACGGTTATCGTGCCATGGCATCCCTACCGTTTCCTCGCGATAAATATTTGATAGGGTGCCCCGCAGCACGCGGTTCGATTGATATTATGACCATTCAGCAAAATGGAGAGATGACACCTTGTTGCGATGTCGGAAATTTGAAATGTCAACCTAAGTTCGGTAACGTTTTAACTGATAGCCCACAACAAATTATGGATAAAATGGAAACATCTATGAAAACACTTGCTTCAGGAATCACAAAAAATCATGAGAATTTAAAAGCTGGAAAAGCAGGCATCCACGTCGAAGAAGGAATCCCTCCCTATTGTCAATGATCCGTCTAACTGCTCAGCCTTGTAAATAGTTGAGGAGAACCCCGATCATGTTTTTGAGTTTTTCTTTAACTTTTCTGTTTTCCAGTTTTCCATCTTTAAAGTCTTCATAACTGGTGCACACCACGGGTTGAACAGACAAAACATGGGATTCATAGGCGAGGATTTTTGCAAGGTCCGACGAGGCTAGAAAGGACATGGAACTTCCTGTAGTACAGAGAATACCCGCAACTTTTTTCTCCATAGCAGGGGAAGTGATATCGATCAGGTTTTTTAAGGGACCAGAAACAGAATAGCAATAAACCGGCATTCCAATAATAAATCCATCTGCCTCGTTTATCATCTGAAAGACTTTCTGTGTATCTAAATTGTAATCCACTAATTTGCGGCCATCACAAAATTGCATATCGAAAGATTTAAGATCGAGAACCTGACAGTCGACCCCATCCAAACTATTTAGAATTTTTTCAGCCTCACGTACTACAATCGCAGTTTTGGATTGAGGATTAAGGCTAGCCTGAATAATAAGAACTTTAGGCATAATAATTCCCATAAAAAATAAAACGGCTTGCGTAATTGTTACGCAAGCCGCCATCGTTACTACATAGTTTTAGAATTTTTTACTAAGCGGAAGGAAGCTCTCCCGGCGGGACATTTTCTTCCTCATCCTCAAAAAACTCGTCATCATCATCACCGATCAACATATTTTCATCATCAACCTGAAGTTCCTCAAATTCATCATCGGCCTTTTCTTCTTCTTTAGGATAAGGCAACTCATTCCAGATCACGACACGCGAATTTCCCCGGTCAGCAATAAGAAGTTTGAACTTAGGCTGAGGATCTTCTTCCTCTGCCTCTTCTGTATTTGCCAAAGCTGTCTCATCGTCATCTTCATCCTCCTCCGGCATAGGTATTTCTCGAAGGCCTTCATCTTCTTCCTCTTCTTCAAGAAGCAGCAACCCAAACGGATCGTCCAAAGTGCTTGCTGTGGCTTCGCCCTCCACACCACGATTGGCTTTATTGTCATTAAAGCTGGTTTGCCCTATGACTAAATCTGGAAGCTGTCCGTTTTCAGTGGGAACTTCTTTCCAATATAAAACGCGATTGTTACCCGTATCCGAAATGAATAAACCCATTTCTCCGCACACCACATCTGTGGGAAAATATAACCCTTCCTGACAAGCACGATTTGCCCCTTTTCCGGAGTTTGGGTCTCGACTTAAAAAATCCTTTTGTCCAATGACCACATCTGCAGCCACTCCCGTCTCCCGAGGAAGTTTATTCCAAATTAAAACTCGGTGGTTTCCTTGGTCCACCACAAAAACTTTTTCTCGTTCAGCATCAAAAAAAACACCTGTAGGAAAACTAAGCGTATCTGAGCCGACATTATCAAACTCCCCTTGGTTAGGCCAACGTTCATCCATACCTCTTTGCCCCAGAGACACATCGGCATTCCAACCATCGCTAAAAGGAATTTTATTCCATAGCAAAACACGATGATTATCCTTATCCGCAACAAAAATATGCTGATCGTCACTGGAATTAACACCCATGGGAAAAAACAGAGATCCGGATCCAACAAAACCTCGCCGGTTAGCCTCGTTGTCATCAAGGTTATCCTGACCTAAAACTAAACTTGGCGCTTCACCATCTTCAGTAGGAATCCCTGACCAGCGAAGGATACGGTGATTTCCACTATCCACAACATAAAGTTTTCCATCTATTACCTGAAGTCCGGCTGGCTGGGAAAGAGTATCTTCTTCGGCTTTACTAATAGTAAACCCATCCAAAGATTCATCTCCCAGGCCTGAAGTCATTTCGTCCAGAGTAGTAGTCATGCCACGATTTTCCAAGCAGTCAGCGAAATCTTCCTGCCCTAGAACTAGAGAGCAAGGCTCACCATTTTCTTCTGGAAACTGTTCCCATATCACTACACGATGGTTCCCCCTGTCAGAGACAAACAACATATCTCCAAATTTAGCAACATACTGGGGTTCGCTTAAAGTATTGTCCCCGGGATCATCCGCACCCCTATTAGATTGGGACATAGAAAAATCCCCCTGCCCGATGACCATATTTGCACCGACCTCCTTCTCTTCTTCAATCGGCTCTTCTTCATCTTCCATTTCATCGAGATCTATCTCATCATCTTCAGATACGCTTAGCGCATCTTCCGATTCTGCCTCCTCTATTTCCTCTTCTTCTGACATGAAACCAATCTCCAAATTATTTTTTGCGCGTTTTTAAAAATATTAACAACTCCACAGCACAAAGCCCAGAAAACAATCTCAATATTATCTGGTCAAAACACTTTGAACCGTTGGCAAAAATTCCCTCCTCCTTTTGGAGGATTTAATCTTCAGACGACGGAACTTGCAATCTTTGCCACATCGAAATAACCTTTCGACCATTCCGATCTTGATGCTTTCCATCCCAAACTGCAAATGCAACCAATACAGGTATTTTCCGTTGAAAACGAATGTCCCATTTGTTAATCGGATCCAAAGTACGAAAAAATACTACACTCCATTTTCCATCCTTCCAAACACCTTTTCCAAGAACATTCTGTTTGGTCTGCGGTTGGGGTGTTAGTGTTCCGAAGCCTTCGGCATTCAACTCTTCTACCGGGACATCTCTAAACGGGTTCAACGAATCCACAGGATTAACTTCACCACCAAAGATCATGGTATCTAAATCCAGACCTTTAGTAGCATATTCCAATTTTTCTTTTGTTTCTATTTCTGTTTGCCAATCTGCCCGCCATTGCCAGATATTAACCACTTTGCTACGGTCTCCCATCCCAAAGAATGGCTCATTATGGCCATGCTTGTGCAACAACACTTCCCCTAAAGCAAACTGCATGGCAATGGCATCTTTAAAATCTTGATGCCTGCTGGAAGTACGATCCGGCTGTGGGTCTTCCCATTGCAAACGAAAAGCAATTCCCTCATCGTTCATTACAGACTGAAAATGAATTTCATCTATCGGGTCTCTACGGGCATTTAGCGGCAAAGTATGAATATTTTGTGCCTCAATGTTATCCCACAAAGGATTACCCGGATCCATGTCAATCTCATCATCTATCACATGAGTTTTTAGATCAATTTCATATTCAGCCGGTTTATGTATTTCCTTTTTAATTCTTGATTCAATGAATGAGGCTAGGTCCCAACGTTCTTTCTCATCTAAATGGTTAAAGGCCTTCATTGGGGTTCCATCAATCCCCGTAGTCAGAATCAAATATAAATCTTTTTTATCAAACCCAAACTTATAACTATTGGGGTCCGTCAAATCGTAAATAAAAATACGATGATCCCATATATCATAGAGTTCATCAGCAATATCACCGTCCCCTTTAAGATCGGTCCCATGGCAACGTGCACAACGCACTTCCTGATAAATCGCATGCCCTCTTTTGATCGACTCCGCGTCACTGTCTGGTGTATCGCTCAGAACAATGGGTTCTTTTGGCTTTTCCTTAGCAAAGCGTTTTGAAAACGATTTAATATATTGGATAACTCCCTGGATCTCATTTTCCGACAACGCTCCACCCCAGGCTGGCATTGCCGTCCCAGGTATACCCCGGGAAATAGTTCGGTAAATATCCTTATCTTGTGGAAGCGAGCCAAAAGGGGTGGTTCGATATTTGAAAACCCCTTTCCTAAAATCTCTTGGCCATGGATAAAGATAAGCCATGGCTTTTCCACCTCCGTTGCCATCTTTTCCGTGACAGAATACACACATATGCTTGTAAACCGTAGCACCAAGCCGCAATAAATCATTTTGGCTTTTAGGTGGATTTACATTTTTACCAGTGTCACCCTCATGCTTAACATGGGAGTTAGCAGGAAATGGCCTCAACACCAAAGCAAAAAGAATAAAAAATAATAAAATATGATTTTTCTTATTACCGAACCCCAAGGCTCGGGGTTGACAACGTATAAGTTTCTTCATTACCGTTTAAACCGTCTTCCGCAATGTCTACCCAGATGTCTTGGCAATTGCGTCTGTAATCCACACCCATACAATAAAATAATGGATTGCGATTTGTAAAATATACAACGGGATGCGAAAAAAATATGCTTAAATCATCAAACTTCGCAATCTCGATTGCTTTTTCAATCGTAGTTTCCTCAGCAGAAGCCTTTCGAATAACTTTACGGATGACCATGTAATCTAGTTGGCTATCCAAATCCAAATCATAATAAGTCGCCACGAGACCTGGAACGCTCATCGATTCCCATCCTCGATAAGAGGGATGATTCCATCCCGGTTCTTTGGGAATTTCAATTAAGCTATCCGATTTCTTTAAGACAGCACTTTTACCTGCTGCCAAAACTAGGCTCGATACTAATACCGTCAACAAAACAAAAGCTACCATCCAAACCGGCAAAAAGGGCGATTTCACTTATAGGCCTCAAATTACTTAAGGAATCAGAAACAAACTGCTTCCCCATATAAAAAGGTAACCACAAACCCTTGCAACCGGAATAAGAATGTGGATGTCACCGATTTTCAAAGGATATTAATAAGCTACCACATTTCAAACGCTATTCAAACGTGTAATGTCTTGTTAAAATCAGTCTTAATGAAGTGGCATTGCAGGAGTCTCATTAGATTGCTATACCTAAACAATCACTCTTTAGGCTTACATTGCAAATCCATCAAAGCGAACCGACCGTCAAAGTATATAAAAAATGAATAAAAATGCTAATTCTTGAAAATTTAAAGTAAGTGAGCTTTTTTTAAAACTGCTTCTCATAACTTTTTGGGTCTGAATCCCGGCGCTCACAATCGAGCCAGTAAGAATCTTTTTCTGGTTCGATTTTCCTACTTAAAGGGTCATCCCTAAAAACCGAGGCAACTATCCGGATGGGGGTGAAAACCAAAAAGTAAGTGATACTCAATATAACCTTGGTATTGAAGTTTCCGATTACTTCAGCAAACCGCATCCATTTCTTATAAACAGGTAGAAGACACATAGGAGCGGCAAGCCTAAAACCTAAAAAGAGAAGAATCAATATTCCAAGAACGCCAACCGCGACGTACCAAGTTTTGTATAGAAAAATCGCCGCAAAAAAAGAAAACATCCCGGCCATGATCAAACCGAATTGCTTTAGTTGTTTTTCTGATGGATCAAAAGGGCTCATAAAATCAATTTCTTTCTTTAAAAATTTTCTTTGTGATAGTTACCCCTACAATTGGTCATTGTGAATTGTAAAAAGAATTAAGTTTGCCTTCACTCAAGTGGGTTGGCGGACCATCAAAAACAATTTGCCCTTCGCTCAATACTATAATACGTGACGCATAATCCTTCGCAAGAGAAGGTAAATGTAAATTACAGATAACAGACACACCCTCTTTCTTATTAAATTCCGCAAGGAAATCCATAATCTGATTTGAAGTTGCTGGATCCAAGCTAGACACCGGTTCATCGGCAAGGATAAGTTGTGGATTCTGCATCAATGCCCTTGCCAAACCAACGCGTTGCTGCTGTCCGCCACTCAGCTTATCCGCACGTTGTAATTCTTTCCCATTAAGTCCTAATCGATTCAAAATCTGTCGGGATTTAATAACATCCCCCTCATGGAATAAATTTAAAAGAGAAGCTGAATTAGAAATAGAAGCAAGTTTTCCAGCTAAAACATTCGTTTGTACCGAAAAACGGCTCACTAAATTGTATTGCTGAAAAACCATTCCAATTTTTTTTCGCAGTTCCCGGAGACGACTCGGAGAAGCGCCTGTTATTTCTTTCTCATCTAGGAATATTTTGCCCGAGGTCGGCTCCACTAAACGGTTGATGCAGCGCAAAAAGGTCGATTTACCCGATCCACTCTTTCCCAATACCACCACAAATTCACCTGACTCAACTACCAAGGAAATATCCTGCAAAGCATAAGTGCCTGAATCATAGGTTTTGGAGAGTTTTTCAATTTTTAACACTTTATTTTCCCAAATCCATATTTAGCAATCTCGCAGCTTCACGTACTGGATCAAATAACCCATCCAGATCCATAACTCCACTAATACCATATAGGTTCTTTAGAATTTTACTACCCTCGGGACTTTGAGAAATTTGTTTAAGCCCTTCCCTAAGTTTTGTTTTCAGGTTTTCAGGAAGTTCTTTGCGAACCGATATGGTGTCATTGGGGATTTCTTTGGTGTAGGCAATGACTTTAATTTTTTCAAATATATCAGGATAAGATTTTGCCACCGCGGCACGGGAACCATCATAAGCTGCACCGCCATCCACCTCACCCTTATATATAGAAAAAACCACCGCATTATGCGATCCTGCAAAAACCGTTTTACCAAAAAAATTTTTAGGATCTAATCCTTTTGAAAGCAGCAAGGTTTTAGGATATAAATGTCCGGAGGTGGAAGCAGGGTCGACAAAAGCAAAGCTTTTTCCTTTCAAATCTTTTAGAGAGTCGATTCCACTATCTGTTCGCACCATAATTTGCCCTCGATAAAAAGGACTGCCAAACCGCTGCACCACCAGCAGCAGTTCAATATCATACTTTTCCTTGGCCAAAACATAGCTAAAAGTTGCCAACCAACCAATATCCACCTTGCCGGCACCCATCGCTTCAATCACAGCCGCATAACTGGTCGCCACTGAGGTTTTAAAGTATAATCCGGTTTCCTTTTTCAAAAGCTCAGCTAAGTCCTGCCCACCCTTAACAATAACTTGCGCATCTCCGGAGGGAACAAACATCATACTTAGTGGGTTTTTTGATGTCCCAATAGGCTCTGCCGAAACGCATGGGACTTGGAAAAATAAGATAAAAAGTAAGGATCCCGACCGGAAATATTTGGGAAGAAAAGAAAAAAACAAAGAAGGCTCCAAAAGAGTTTCAACTATTTTGCATTATACAATAGGAGCGGAAGTAGAAAAACGGCATAAAAAAAGGGTAAGCCGTACAAAAGCGGGCTTACCCTTTATTTTATTGTGACTAGATTATTTAATCTACCCACTCAGATCGGATAAATTTAACAACATCCCAAATTTGTTTATCTTTCAAAGTTTTACCATGAGCAACCATGCCAGTTCCTTTAGAACCATTTTTAATAATATGAAACATCTGACCTGCAGAAACTTTTTTCATTGTTGCTTTACAGGTGAAGTTTCG
>CAYYIR010000028.1:0-14661 GCA_964471995.1 uncultured Nitrospina sp.
CAGGTAATAAATGTAAACGGTGGTATGTTGATGTAATTCCAACTAGGAGTTTGAATAATTATGTCTGTTGAAGAAAAAGTAAAAGAAATTATTGTTGATCAATTAGGAGTAGATGAAAAGCAGGTTAATTCTGGGGCCTCTTTTATTGATGATCTAGGTGCCGATTCTTTGGACACAGTAGAATTAGTCATGGCTTTGGAAGAGGAGTTTGATATTGAAATTCCTGATGAAGACGCTGAAAAGATAGCTACGGTTCAGAATGCGGTGGACTATATTAAAGGTCAAACTAATTAAATTACCTTCCTCGATCCCTGAGGTGAATTAATGAAAAAACGTGTAGTAGTTACCGGATTGGGGGTTGTTTCTCCTTTGGGATTAGGAGTGAAATCTAATAGAGAGGCTTTGTTTGAGGGTCGTTCAGGTGTTGATTACATAACAAGCTTTATCCCTGCAGATGACTTCCCGGTGAAAATTGCAGGTGAGGTCAAGGGGTTTGATCCAAAAGATTATATCGATCATAAAGAAATAAAGAAGATGGATCGGTTTATCCAGTATGCTATAGCCTGTACTAAAATGGCTATGGATGAATCGGGATTAGAAATCAATAGCTCCAATGCTGAAAGGGTAGGAGTCATTATTGGAGTAGGTCTTGGTGGTCTCCCCGCGATAGAAAAATACCACGATATTTATAAAGAAAGAGGAGTGAAGAAAATCACGCCTTTTTTCATTCCTATGCTAATAGCGAACCTGGCCTCGGGACATGTTTCCATTCTTACTGGAGCTAAAGGTCCCAATTCCTGCGTTGTAACAGCTTGCGCAACAGGGACCCATTCTATTGGGGAAGCTGCGCGGCTTATTCAATATGGTGATGCAGATGTAATGATTGCTGGAGGTACAGAATCTGTAATTACTCCTTTGTGTGTAGGAGGATTCAATGCAGCAAAAGCTTTATCACATCGGAATGATGATCCCAAGTCTGCTAGCCGACCCTTTGATAAAGATAGAGATGGTTTTGTGATTGGTGAAGGCTGTGGTGTTTTGATTCTTGAGGAATTAGAACATGCAAAAAAACGAAGGGCCACCATACAAGGAGAAATAGTTGGATATGCCTTAAATGGAGATGCTCATCATATTACAGCGACCGCACCTGAGGGGGAAGGAGCTGCACGTTGCATGAACCTTGCTTTAAATAATGCGGGCATTAATAAGGAGGATGTGGACTATGTTAACGCTCATGGAACTTCGACGGCAGCCGATGCGACAGAAACCCAGGCTATAAAAACTGTTTTTAAGGACCACGTTAAAAACCTGACAATTAGTTCCACTAAATCAATGACAGGTCATCTTTTAGGTGCCGCAGGAGGTGTTGAAGCGATATACTCAATCATGGCTATTGGGAGTGGAATTTTACCCCCTACAATAAATTACACTACGCCGGATCCGGAATGTGATTTAGATTATGTGCCTAATCAAGCCCGTGAGGCAAAAGTAAACGTATGTCTTTCCAACTCCTTTGGGTTTGGTGGTACGAATGGAGTCCTTGTTTTTAAAAAATTCTCCGGATAAATTTTAACATGGATCTCTCGGAACCACGTTTAAAAGAATTAGATTCACTTCAAAGGCTTGCGGGCTATAAATTTTTAGATATAAAATTACTTAATAAAGCCCTCACTCATAAGTCTTATGCAAACGAAAAAAGTAAAAACCTAAAACACAATGAACGTATGGAGTTTTTGGGTGATTCGGTTCTGGATATTCTAGTAAGTAATTACCTAGTTGAAAAATTCACTGACTTTTCTGAGGGTACTTTATCCAAAATTCGAGCATCTGTGGTTAATGAGTCCTGTCTTGCAAAATTAGCACAAAAAATTCATTTAGGTAATTACCTTTTATTGGGTAAAGGAGAAGATCGTTCAGGAGGACGTGAAAAGCCTTCAATTTTAGCAGATGCTTTTGAAGCACTGGCTGGAGCGGTATTTCGAGATGGGGGCTTGGAAGCAGCTTCCAATATTTTTCTTACACTATTGACAGAAGAAATAAATAAAACTGCTGAATCTTGGTCTTTCAGGGATTTTAAAAGTGATTTACAAGAATATACACAAAATAAAATGGGTTGTATTCCATCGTATAAAGTTATTAGAGAGTTTGGGCCGGACCATGCTAAAGAATTTGAAGTGATCGTAATGGTTAAAAATGAGGTTTGGGGTAAAGGCTTGGGCCGAACTAAAAAAGAGGCAGAACAAGCTGCCGCAAAAATTGCAATAAAAGATTTTTCTTCTCGTTCAAAAAATAATAATGGAACCCGTAATAAAAAATAAGAATATAACTACCGTTATTTAGATTTAGATTATATGCTTGAAGATTGGATCCTTAGAAAAAAAGAAATAGAAGACTCCAAAGATAGATTGCAAGGCGCGGATCTTTGTAATGCTAAACTTATGCAGGCCAAATTAGACTGTGCGAAGTTGGAAGATGCTGATTTGACAGCCGCCTATTTGATCAAGGCAGATCTTAGAGGAGCAAATTTGTCAGGGGCCGATTTAACTCAAGCAGTTTTAAGTGAGGCAGACCTCTCAGGGGCCAATTTTGATGGGGCAGAATTGATTGATACTTTTTTGAATGGAGCAAATCTAAAAAACGCACTTAATTTAACTTGCGATCAAATTGAATTATCCAATTTTGATAAAGATACTATATTTCCAGAGTATATTTCAATTAGTTGGTTGCCAGACGGACTTTGCAAGTGCTCAGAAAAGATTGACTAAGAGATAATTTAAAATTTATGGATGGAAGAATATATGCTTAAATTGAATTCGAACTTCTTTTTTATGTTTTTTCTTTTTTCTAATTAACATAGCTGTGTGTTAACCTTTGTATCAATTTCTGAATTACCTATTTCGCCTTTATTGAATGGCTAAAGAATTAAATTTGTGAAAAAAAGAGATCTTTTAGTTATTCCTGTTTTTATTCCTCATGAAGGCTGTCCCTACCGTTGTTCTTTTTGCAACCAGTTAAAAATTACAGGTGTCAATATTCAAAGTGATGAAATGGCTATTAATAAAGCTATTGAATCATATTTAAATATTTTCAATAGTTACGATTTACCAAAAAAGAGAGAGGTTGCTTTTTATGGCGGTAGTTTTACAGGTTTAGAATTGGAAAGACAAAAGCATTTGTTAAATGCTGTGCAACCTTGGATTAGTTCAGGTCAAATTAATTCTATTCGGGTTTCTACACATAGTTTGTTGGTAAATCAAAATAATATATCTTTATTAAAAAATAATGCTGTTAAGACTGTAGAATTAGGCGTTCAATCAACCAATGATGCCGTTTTAAAATCTGTTGGTCGTCCTTGTAAGTTGCAGACTGTGAAATCAGCAGTGAAAATTATTCGCGATAATGAGTTGAAACTTGGTTTGCAATTGATGCCAGGGCTTCCATTGGATAATGAATCGATTTTCATGGAATCCGTTAATGATGTTATTGGTTTAAAACCTGATTTTGTGAGAATTTATCCCACCCTAGTAATTAAGAACACCGAATTATTCGAAATGTATAAATCGGGTAATTATTTACCCTGGAGTTTGGACAGGATGATTGAGCTTGTTAAAATTTCATTAATTGCATTCCAAAAAGCAGATATTCCCGTTATTCGAGTCGGTCTACATGCAGACCCTTCTATGTTGGAGAATTTTGTTGAAGGGCCTTATCACCCTTCATTTAGATATCTTGTGGATCGGTTGATTGCCAGAGATAAAATGTTTGGATTATTAAATCTATTGCAAGATTTACCTAAGACGATTACTTTTAGAGTTCCTTCCCGACATGTTTCATTGTACCTGGGCCATAAAAAGGATAATATCCTGGCAATCAAGAAAAAATTTGGAATTCAGCATATTATTTTTAAACAGATTGACAATCAGGAGGATTTAGAGTTAGTTGCCTGATTGTTTGCTTTATTAATTGTCATTCGAAAGGACATGTTGATGGTTACTATTGGAATGAACTATAAAATGATTCCTGGTAAAGAAAAGATTTTTGAAGATGCTTTTACTGCTGTTTTAGGGGTTATGGAAGAAATGGAGGGCCATTCGAAATCATTTTTGTATAAAGATGTTAGTGATGCCCAATCCTATCTAATCGTGTCAGAGTGGAGTGAAGAAAAGGCATTTAATGATTTTATGGCCTCGGAGAAATTTAAAAATGTAGTAAATTGGGGAAAAGAAAATATTTTAGCAGGAATTCCTTCACACACTGTTTATAAGCATTAATTCGCTGGAGTATGCTCATAAAGTCCGTCACGAATACAGCGTTTGACCTTTTTATAGAACAACTCTGTATCATGAGGTAGCTGGCCATCCAATCGCCAACGAACTTTAATAATTTTTCCTGAGGGATGTTCAGTTACAGCGATCACCTCTCCTGTATTTCTTGACATAGGTTCGTAGATTGTGTCGCCAGTATTTATTTTCATTTTTATTGCCCATTATTAAAATTTTTTTTAGTTTATACATTTTTTCTTGTTTTGTCTAAAGAGAAGTCTTTAGTTATCTAGATTTTAATTTTTGTGAGGTAAGGTTTATGGAAGGTTATATTATTATGGCGGCAATGTATAACACCATGACTTCGGGGAAGGTTGATAAGTTTCTGGTTAAAAAAGGTGATACGGTCGTTCCAGGTACTGCCGTTGCTGAGATTATATCTGAAGGTTATTTTACGTTACTCTCGGAAGTGGAAGGGGTTATTAAAGAGTTTTATGTGATGGAAGGAGAATATGTTGAAGTTGATACTGCAATTATAGAGGTTGAATTGGCTGACCCTAAAGACGCTTAAGTTAGAAAAAAGCAAGAATATATTTTGCTGTTAAAAGGTAAATAGCTAAACCAAGGATATCGTTAGCGACGGTTACAATTGGACCTGTACTTATTGCTGGGTCAATATCTAAATTAATAAAGATTATTGGGGTTAGAGAACCAACTAGCGAGGCTACCGAAACTGCTAAGACGATCCCCGTTCCTACAACCAACCCTATTAATGGATCAGTGTTTAAAAAAACCTCCGCTGTAAGACTAATAATTATTCCACAAAGAACCCCAAAAATTATTCCATTTAGAGTTCCAACTAATATTTCATTTTTAACTATATGTGAAATGTTATCTTCCTGAATATCTCCGGTTGCAAGTCCTCTAACAATGATAGTTGCGCCTTGAATTCCTACGTTCCCTGCAAGACCAATAACGAAGGGAATGAAAAGTATCATTGCTACATATTCTGATAGCGTGCCGTCGAAAAACCTCAGTATAGATGCGCTGATTATACCTCCAATAAAGGTTGTAAACAGCCAAGGGGCCCGCGCAAGTATTTTACTACTAGTTTTTTTTGCAAATGGGTCAACTTTAGCAGTCCCCACCATAGTGTAAATATCTTCACTGGCAATCTCTTCCATAACCCGAATTACATCATCAAAAGTAATTACACCCTGTATTACGTTATTTTCGTTTACAACGGGCAAGAGACTAAGGTGTTCTTGGCTCATTAAATTGGCAACTTTTTCGCAAGGATCATTGATTTCTATTTTTGGAGTATTAGAACGTATAAACTCTTCTGCTAATGCAGAAGTTGGAACATTAAATAGATCGCGAAGTTTAAAAAAACCTAATAATTTATCCTCATGATCTACAACGTAAAAATATGGTTGTGTATCGGAGTTGGATTCTTGACGTATTTTCGTAAATATTTCGGCTGCAGGTTGATTCCAGTAGACCTTATTAAACTCTGGAGTCATTAAACCCCCAGCCGTTTCTTCTCCGTATTGAATTAGATCTTTTATTATTTCAGCATCTTTTTGTTCCATTTTACTCAGGATCTCTTCCTGAGTTTTATTAGAATGCTCTTGAATTAGATCTGTGGCTTCATCTTCAGCCATTTCGTCGAGAAGTTGAGCCAAATAATTTTTATCCAGAGTTTCTTGGATTTCCATTCGACTATCCATATCAGTCTCATAAAGCAAAGCATGGCGTTTACTATCGCTATCCAGCAAATGGAAAATTCTAACCTTATCTTCTGTTATGAACTCATTCAAGCGGCGGGCAATTTCAAAGTTATCCAACTCGTTTATAAGGATCGCCAAATGGGATTCTTCAATATTTTCATCTTTCAATAAGAATTTTATTTTTTCAAGGGGCATAAAAAACTTTCAACTTTTAACAAAATTAGCGTAATCTATAGCCAGCAGGGTATCACTTTTCTTTGATTTTCAGCTTTTGCGAGGAGCTCTATGATTTTAAACATGTCCCATGAGGACAAAAAAAAGTATAAAAATGCTTTTCAAGAACGCAAAACCCGTACTAGGAAAAAAAGATCAACAATTTTATCAAATAAAACTAAAAGCTTGCTATCTAAAAAGTTTGATGATGGTCACCCGGAAGGTAAGGAACAGGATGCACCGCAAATTGATCCTCATGTTAAAATGAATGATAACTATTTGCGTACAGGGCCCTATAAACCTAAGAAAAAATAAGTAGAATATAAGCTAATTAGTTATATTACAAATCATAGGACAAAAAACTTTAAGCGGTAAGACTATTTCTCGTTGGTTTTAGTTGTTTTATTTCCATTCTCGTGTTTTTCCTGATAAATCTTGTAGATTTCCTTACCGATGAATAGTTCAACAAGATCATTATCCAACTCTCCCTTTTCTGACATGGATCTAAGGATCCGATAAACTGTTTCCAAGGGCATTGCTTTTTTATAGGGTCTGTCGGATGCGGTTAAGGCTTCGGCTATATCTGTAACGGCCATTAGCCTCCCTTCAAATGGTATTTGATCTCCTTTTAAGCCCAAAGGATACCCATTACCATTGATGAATTCATGATGGGCGCCTGCAAAATTAGGGATATTCTTTAATTTTTTAGTAAAAGGAATTTGTTTGAGCATTCGTAAAGTTACGGCGGCATGGTCTTGCATTTTTTTTCTCTCAGCTTCTGTGATGCTACCTCGGCGTATCGAAAGGTTAAGGAGTTCATCTTCTGTCAAAAAAGGTTGTTCTATTCCTTCATTATCTAAATAGGTTCTCTGCGATATTTCTTTAAGTCTATCTAGTGTTTCGTCTTCAAGAAACTCACCTGGTTCATTACACTTGTTGATGAAGGAGCGAATATCTTTAAGCTCTTGGATTTTATTGTTTAAATCTGTTTCAAATTTTTCAACTTCTGACTTGGGGGTATTCCTCTCCAACAAATCAATTTTTATTTTTTGCCCTTCCAGTTGTACCTTTTGGATGATGTAGTCCATTCGTAAACGTACATAGTGGATGCGGTCAAAAATTGTTTGTAATTTTTTCGCTTTTTCTACGATTTCAACAGGTGTTGTTACCTTCCCGATATCATGCATGTATGCCGCAATTCTTAATTCATACATTTGATCTGGAGAAAACTTTTTTTCTTTAAATATCCCATCCTCATGTTCATTGATGAACTCTGCCATAGTTAGAGTTAAATTAGCTACACGCCTTATATGACCACCAGTTACTGGAGATTTTTCATCAATAGCAGTTGCCATGACTTTTACGAATGCTTCAAATAATTCTGCCATGTTTGAGATTAGCTTGGCATTAGTAATGGCAACAGCTGCTTGCGAAGCTAAAGATTCGGAAAGGTTTACGTAATCCTTAGAAAATGGTATGACTTCTTTGTTAATGGCGTTGGTGGCATTGAGGAGTTGAAGTACGCCAATCACATCATTCTCGTGATTTTTCAACGGAATTACTAACATAGATTTTGACCGATATCCTGTCGATTGGTCAAACTTTTTTGGGCCCGTGAAGTCAAATAAATCTGTGTCATATACATCTGGAATATTGACGGGCTCTCCCTTTATAGCTACATAAGCAGAAACATTAGATTCTTTAAGTTCAACGGGGGGAAATGGGATTGTATCTCCAGTTTTACCTCCCATTCGAATTTTCAAGCTATCATTTTGTACAATTTGAAAACGCAGGGTATTTTCTTCCATAATGTATAGAGTACCTGCATCGGCCTTGGTAAAACTGCGCGCTTGATCAACGATCATTTCTAGTAGTGTGTTTAGATCATGAACACCTGAAAGGGCTCGACCGATATCGGACAATTTTTTTATTTGGCCACCTAATTGTTCAGCATAAACAGTTACTTCATCAACCACACTGTGCAATAAGGTATTTAGGTTTTCATCCTGGGAAAGTTTTAATTTTTTTCCAGGTTTTTTGGGTGGAGTTATGTTTTTCATTAGCTTTTATTTTTTAGGTCAAATCAAAATAGACCCCTAACTAAATAGTCTAATTTATAACACTAATCCTTTAGGCTATAATAAAGTGATTATATAATTATATGATAAAAAAGGGGTTAAATCAATTCAATTGAAAAAATGGAGGGAAACTCTTATCTGATTTTATATTTTTTGCATCAAAATATTAATAAATTTTAAATTTGATTAGAAATAATCCTTAAGCAACTGTGGTTCATTTGATAACCATATTTGTTTTCCACAGACATTTACAAATACTGGATTATTGGTTTCAAATAAAGTTAAATGTGACTGATAAAGGTCTTGTGCATTAGTTCTACAATCACCATAGGCCTCTTTTTCTTCTCTAAATATCCCCTCTTCAAATTCTTTAATGCCCTCTTTAGAGCTTTTTCCAGAGAAATACGATTTTAATAAAGGATCCTTTAAATTTTCGGGGTTTTTAGCTGATTTTCTGAGTAGCAGTTTTATTCCTCTAGACGACTGAGACTCGAATAGTCCAGCACGTATACAGGAATGATGTGATTTTCCAGATTCTAGAGTATATTTTTCTATTGCCTCTTTTGAGAAGCCCATGGCTCCATAAGTGGCTAATTGATGACGGATTACATAAAACGTTGAATATGTCACAATGGTTTTAATGTTAAGACGATCCTCAAGCATTGGAATTGGATCAAATGATATGCGGTTAGACTGTAATATGGAATCTTTTTGAGCTTCTACTATTGGAATGCCCACTTCTCCGAGAGCGGTTGCATAAAACATATAATCAAAGGGCTCCTTATTTTCAGCCAAGATTTTATTTACACAATTTGGATCCGTAATGTCACCAAATATTGTTTTGGTGGAACCTTCAATTTTATAATCAGGTTCTTCTTTTCCGAACCAGTTAGCGATGATAGTAACATCGCTACCAAACTTTGTACGAACAGCCTTGATCGCTGCCTGACCCATGACACCGCTCCCACCAATAACCAGAAAATTGACCATTGTTAACCTCAAAAATATTTTTAACGAATTGAAGTGTTAGTTTTAAGACCCACCAGAACTTTCATTAATATCAACATAAGGGATACTCCTATTTTCCGTTAAGGCTTGATTCATATTTTTATCTGAAAGAAAAAAGTTGTCGATTTGGTTTGAAAGTTTTTTAACACTTTTTATAATAGAATTATCGATTTCTTGATTATTTATCTTTTCAGCAATTGAGACATAGGAATCGATAAAAGGAACTGCGCGCTTGATGGAGTCGGCTATAGATCCCACATTTAAAGAACGCTCTTTATTTTTTATTGAAAATTTAGTGAAGGAAAACCATATATCAATTTCAGTTTCGGGTTTTCCAAGATCTATTAATTCTTTTCGAAATCTATTTTCACCTTTTTCCTCGATACCATCGCGAACATAACGAGCAACCTCGTTCATCGGAATACCATTTAGGGTGTCACAAAGGTATTTAAGATGAAATATTATCGAATTAATTTTTTTATCTATATTGATAGCCAGCACAGAGTTTCCTTGCAGCGCACTATTTTTTTCAAACAATCCCCATATTCCATCCAATTGAGAAACTTTATCTCGTTCTTGGTGTAATGGGGCTATTTGTGAATGGCATTTGGAGATAGAATTCTGGTCTGCAAATGTGATATTTGGTATTGCAAGCAGAAATATAAATAAAAATAGATTTTTATACATTTACCTATTGGCCGCTTAAATGGTTAGAGGAGGAAGGGGTACCGGAGATACGAGATGCACTATTACCACTTATATTTTCTTCAGTAAATGATTTTGATTGGATATTTTTGGAATGGACTGATTTTTTTTCGATGTGTGAACTATCTTCTTTAGTAACAGTATTTTTTTCTATATTGTCAGAGCAGGCAAAAGTTAAGAAGACTATAAGTAAAATGTATAAAAAACTCATTTTATATCCATGTTGAGATCAAGAATTTTAGAATTTATAACTGTGCATTATTTAAGTCAATAATAATTTGGTATATTTTAGATCAAGCCAGAGTAAAGCTTGGGATATCTTTAAGGTAAAGTTGTTTTTCCAAGTTTTAATAATACTTGAAATTCTTTTTTGGTGACGGGCATTACAGATAATCTAGATTGCTTTATAAGGGCAATCTCGGTGAGTTCTTTATGACCTTTTATTTCATCCAAAGACACCGGAACTTTAAATGGTTTTATAGGTTTTAAATCCACCACAACCCAACGATCGTCATCGGTTGTTGGATCTGGATAGGACTGGCGGATAACCTTAGCAATACCGACAATTTCTTTACCGATCACACTATGATAAAAAAGAACTAGGTCACCTTTATTCATGGCTTTTAAATTATTTCTAGCCTGGTAGTTGCGGACACCATCCCAATATGTGCTTCCATCCTTTTCAAATTGTTTCCAGCTATATTTGGAAGGTTCTTGTTTGACGATCCAAAAAGACTTTTCTTTTTGCATATTTAAAGATACTTTCTTAAAAATTTAATCAATTTATCTAGGTATTTGTGAAGAAATATATTTGTCAATTATGTAAAACCCATTGTCAATTAAGGGTTTAAAGATAAATCATTAATTATCTAATTGACGTAAAAGCTGAATGGAAATATAATTTCAATCTCCAATAGATTGAAAATTATACTGCAATTAAGTTTATTCGGGTGTTTTAAATACCCTTTGGGAGATTTTACAATATGTTCCGAAAAGAAATCAAAGTTTTAGATTGCACAATCCGTGATGGCGGACTAATGAATAATCATCTGTTCAGTGATGATCTGGTTCGTGGTGTTTTTCAAGCTGTAAATAAATCAGGAGTTGACTATATAGAGTTAGGGTACAAGGCGGATGAAAACCAATTTAAGCGTGGTGAATTTGGGCCAATGAAATTCTGCTCAGAAAAAGATTTAGAAAATGTAATAGGGGATACTGAAATTAATTGTAAAATTTCTGTTATGGCAGATATTGGCAGGTTTGATCCAAAATCAGTCGTGCCAAAAGCAGAAAGTTATATAGACATGATGAGAGTGGCTTCTTATGTAAAAGACATAGATAAAGCCATAGATTTTGTTAATACTTTAAATAAAAAAGGCTATGAAACTACAATCAACATCATGGCTGTATCCCATGCAAGAGAAAGAGAGCTTGATGAAGCACTTGCCCAGGTAGAAAAAGAAAGCTCAGCGGATGTAATCTATTTAGTGGATAGTTTTGGTGCTTTGTACTCAGAGCAAATTGCTTATTTAGCAAAAAAATATAAAACGGCAATGCCGAGTCGAGAAATAGGTATCCATGCTCATAACAATCAGCAACTTGCTTTTGCAAATACAATTGAGGCTATAATTCAGGATATTAACTATTTAGATGGAACAATTTTTGGTATCGGTCGTGCTGCCGGTAATTGTCCTCTTGAACTATTATTAGGGTTTCTTAAAAATCCAAAATTTAATATTCGACCTATTCTGGAAGTGTTAGGTAAAAATTTTGTTAAGTTACGTGAAGAAATTGAATGGGGATATACGATACCTTATATGATCACAGGTATTTTAGATTTGCATCCGCGCGCTGGAATGAAGTTAAGAAACTCGGAAGACAAAGACGAGTACTTGGGGTTTTACGAGAAGTTAACTTCTGAAGCTAACGTCTAAAAGTCTTAGATGTCTTTCGATTTGGACCTCTTTGACTCTACCCCTGTTCTGGGAATCATTAGGGGTGTAAATTTGAATTGCCTCCATGGTGTTGTTGAGGCTTCTTTAGGGGGTGGGCTCAGGTATCTAGAAATAACCCAAAATACACCTAATTATATTCAATGTATTCAAATAATTAATAAAGAGTATCCACAAGTGGTTGTGGGAGCAGGTACAATTCTTTCCGTTGTTGATGCACAAAAGGCTTTCGATGCAGGCGCGAAATTTCTGGTTGCCCCTGACTTTAATGAAAACGTCTCAGAATTTTGTGTGGATAAAAAATTAGCCTATTTTCCTGGTGCTTTAACACCAACTGAAATTCAAAAAGCTTGGAACTCTGGTGCCACAATGGTAAAGATTTTTCCGGCTTCGCAAATGGGACCTACTTATTTTAAGCAAATTAAAGGCCCTTTCGATAAAATTAAACTAATGGCTGTTGGTGGAGTTAATCTTAAAAACATTAAGGAATATTTGACTTCTGGGGCAGACGCTTTGGCATTAGGAGGTTCTACTTTTTCCATAAAGCGAATGGAAAATCGATTGTTCAGTGAAATTCAAAATGATATTGAAGATTTTATGTTTGAAGTAAAATCTTTTTACTCTAAAATAAATTCTAATAATTTGACGAATCGCTAAAATTATTAGTGGAGCTACTAAATGAGTTTTGATTTTATGAAAGATTTTATGATGTTTGAAGATGAAGAGCGGTTTGCAGGTCTTTGCGAACAAATTGAGGAAACAATCAAAGATATTGATGCGGGGGAGGGCAAGTTCTCTGAGGTCGAAATTATGCAGGCATTGGACTATGTTGGTTTCAATTTATTTCGCGACAACTGGGAAGAGTATAAAAAGATGGATATGATGAATCGCGATCAGTCTTTTTCCTCCACCTTCAAAGGCAAAGATAAAAGGTTTCTACATTAATTGATTTCTCATTTCGGTTGCTTACCACTCAACCCTGGTACAAAGGTGTAAACTAAAGCGAAAATAAATAATAAGAGCAAGATCGCTTGGCCAATAAAAGTTTCCCATGTGGGGTACATTCCCAGCCACGAAATACTTGGTAAGAATTCAACGGCAGTCAATGAAAACTGCTCGCCCATTTGTAACTCATGAATCCCTCTTCCCATGAAGGTAAATGCCATATAATAAAGCAGAACACTAGTAAACCCAAAAAACCATTTAATGGGAATCCGCATTCCTAGGTGATTGACTAGATAGAATACTCCAGCAAGAACTATACATCCGGCGAAGAAGCCAGGGACAATACCTCCTGTAGTTTTTCCTGCGTATAAAAAAAGTGCTTTATAAAATAAGACTGTTTCAAAGCCCTCCCTATACACCGAAATAAATGCTACGGCGCTCAGGGTAAATGTATTTCCTTTTGACAAAGCCTCGTGCATCTTTGTATTAATGTATTTTTGCCATTTTTTATTATCAATATTTGATACAAGCCAGTAGCTTACCCAAAATAAAATTACAACAGAGACAAGCATAATCCAGCCTTCTAAGACTTCCTGACTAGCCATGCTAAGATGTAATAATTCATGGACAACATAAGCAGTAAGAAAACTTCCTAAAATTCCTACTATAACTCCGATATGTATGTTTTTGATGCTTGATTCGTTTTTAGATTTTCTTAAAAAGGCAATCAAAGCTGCAATGATAAGGATTGCTTCAAATCCTTCACGAACGATAATGGAAAAGGACTGTAAAAATAACCCAGAGAAACCAACTTTATCTTTAAGTACTTCTGTGGCCTTGGAAAGATCTAAAAGAATCTCATTATGAAGTTTTTTAATGTCCTGTAAGGGAGCTCCTCTTTTGATTTCACCACGGTAATCGCTAAAAGCAGACTCAAGTTTCACACCAAGTGGCTTATCCTGGGATATCAAGTTTGATTCAATTTTTTCGTAAGTCATATACGCATCAAAGGCACTCTCTGCTGCATTTTCTATTTTTCCCTTTTCAAATTGGTCATAACTTTTTAATACTAGTTTACGTACCTCACTGACTACCTGCTCTGCATTTTTAGAATCCGAATTATTTTCTATTGTTGTTAATTCCTGGTTTGCCGATGGAAGTTGCACATTATTATTAGAAAAAGTACGAATATAATAAGTGACGTCCCAAATTTGACCTTCAGATAATGTTCCCGCCCACCCTTTCATTCCGGTATTGGCTATTCCAACATTGATAACTTCAAAGTTATCGTAAGCTTCAGTAATGTTATCCCCAGTCAATTTTGGATCGGATAACTTGGCGGGTAAGGGATTTAAATTTTTCGCCAAAGGCCCATCCCCATTTCCAGTTAATCCATGGCAACTAGAACAATTTTTTTCATAAATATTTTTACCATCTTCTAATGAAACGGGTGTGATAGGAGTTTTATTTATCTCAATTTCAAAGGTTTTCATTAGTTCTGAATTTAGGATATTAACTTTATCCCAGACTTTTTGAGAGTCTACTCTATCGTTGATCATTTCCAAAAGTTTAGGGAAATGGCGGTCTATTTTATTTAATTCTTTTTCTTTTTCGGATGTTTTGGAGATCTTAGAATATCTTTCTGTGGCTTGGTGTAAAAAGATTTGGCTTTCCTTATATTCTGGGGCAACTATTACCTTCCCATCTACTACTCCTTCTTCAAACTCTTTAGCCGCAATATTCAACATCATGATTATTTTTTTTACTT
>CAYYIR010000029.1:0-13623 GCA_964471995.1 uncultured Nitrospina sp.
AATCCCGTGCAACCACATAAGTCAATTCTTTTTCTTTTATATTACTGTAATGCCAGCGTCTCTCATGTTTTCTTCTTCCCCTGACTTTATCTGCCCAGTTCGCCACATTAGCCAAGCTCTTTATGTTAAACTCTTCAGCGATAATTTTTTTTGACTCGGAAGCCAGGTTAAATTCTGCCACATAGCCAATCACACGATGGCCTTGATGGCCCCAACCATATGCAGCATCAAAGTTTATCGTTAACAAAATTACGACCAGACAAAATCGGTAGACGGACCAAATTGTTTTCTTCCCTCTAAACATTTTTACCATTTTTACTTAAGGGGATATAAAAACTGCTTTCTTTTTACCACACCGTAAAATTTTGGACACTCATTATTTCTCTTTCCATAGCACTGGGAACCGCTGCGGTTGTTGCCCGTATTTTCGATAGTTCCGGAGACTCATCTCACAATATTGCCAGACTCTGGTGTCGCCTGCTTTGCCAATGGAATGGAGTAGAAGTTAAAATTAAAGGTATTGAGCATTTATTAACTAATGAACCACAAATATTTGTTTCCAATCATCAAGGTTATTTTGACATATTTGCCCTATCTGGGTATTTGCCAGTACAGATAAGATGGGTTGCTAAATCCAGCCTTTTTAAAATACCTTTCATGGGTTGGGCCATGACAGCGGCAGGTTATATTCCCGTTACAAGAACAGATCGTAAAAAATCATATCAGGCTTTTATACAAACTGTAGAAAAAATAAAGGAGGGGTGTTCGGTGATCATCTTTCCCGAGGGAACCCGGTCAAAAGATGGGAAAATCGGACCTTTTAAAAAGGGAAGCAACCTAATCGCAACTCGCTCAAACAGCCCTATGGTTCCAGTAACAATGATAGGAAGTGGCGAAATAATAAAAAAAGGCAGCGCTCTTTTAAATCCAGGCTCCGTTCAAATAATATTGTCTTCACCCGTACGAAAACATTTAGAGGAAAAAGACGATGGTAAGATATTAAATTCTATCCGCGAAACTATTCTTGAAAACAAGAAACAAGCCGCTGCTGACAAAGGAGACTAAAACATTTTAAATTTTACTACCTTGTTTTATTAGGGTGCTACTTTTTTTCTTTTTGTATAAATTCCCAGATGCTGGCAGGGTGTTCGCGCAAGTCTTCATGGTTTTTCCAAATACCACGGATCATTCCAGTTTTATCGATGACGAAAGTTGTACGCTCGATATACTTGACCATCTCTCCAAGGTCCTCTTCTTCTTTAATAACTCCATATTGCTCAGTCACTTTTTTGTGTTCATCGGCTAAAAGTGTGAATCCAAACTGAAATACCTCAATAAACTGTTGATGCGCATTTACACCGTTCCAGCTACAACCTAAAACCTCTACCTCTCTAGTTTTAAATTTACGGTTCCACTCGTTGAACCCGACCATCAATCGAGTGTCTTCCGGGCTACTGTCCTGTCGATAAAAGGCTAACACCACCCACTTTTTATCTTCAAAATCCTTCAGGCTTACCTTTACTTTTTCCTCAGCAGAGGGACTAGAGGCACCTGCCTTATAACCATAACAAGCTGGCAGTTCAAAATTAGGCGCGCGATCTCCCACTTCTAATTCGTCGGGCATAAAAATTATCCTTTTTCGTTTGGGCAACCCGATACATTTACCTACAAAATAAATGACCTCGTTGTAACAGAGCCTGCGAGTTGCATGAATTTAAATTACCTAATTAATGAATACAGATTAAGCTTTATTGATCACCAAATGCAGCTTTAAGTAGAGGCTCAACCTCACCCTTCGCTTCCATCTCATCAAGGATATCCGTATCACCATAGAACTTACCATCGATAAAAACTTTTGGCAGCGTGGGCCAGTTGGTCATTTTTGTAAGAGCTTCCCTTTTTTCAGGATCTTGAAGCGCATTAACAACTTCAAAGGGATACCCATATTTATTAAAAAACTGAATTGTTTCTACCGTGAAACCGCATTGTGGTGCCTCTTTGGTACCTTTACCATAAATGATAATTTTGTTTTCAGCGATTTCTTCTTTAATTTGATCTTCTAATCCTGGCATTGATAACTCCTTTTATATTTTTTATGATTTCAATGAATGAAATTGTTAACTACCTAATCCCTAAGGAGTAGCTGTTTTTATTTCAGCGGCATGAATTCGGCCATCCTGCATAGCAGGATTCAAAGCATCTTGAACTTTCCTATGTCGGTCCATGATTCCTAAATCAGAAAAAGCTGCCGAGGTTACGTGGATAACAAAATGATCCTTCATACCAGTCTTGTCTAAAACGTTTACCTCCGCATCCGGGACTGCGGTTTTAACTAAATCAATTAAATCTGCAATACTAATCATCCTATTTCCTTTAAAAAAACATTTTTGCTAATAAATTTAAATATTTGATTCTAATTTTACCAAAAAGATTTATTGTTTTGACTATATGATAGGTAATATTCTACTATAAAAGCTCTGGCTAAAAAAATGGCTAAATTATTACAGGTACTAAAATTAAAGTTCTTTTCGTGCCCTGAGCTACTATATAGATTCAATATTTGACGAAATAAACCAAATTTAAGTATAATCTAACTATATTTGAAGCTTTGTCTTGCTGAAAGGTCAAAGAGTTATTTTAAGGGAGGATTTAATGACAGTAGCCACGGATTTTGTAAAAATAACACCTAAAGCCAGTCAAGAAGTCATAAAACTGGTTAAGGCAGAAAATAACCCTGAAATTGGATTGCGACTCGCAGTTAAAGGTGGGGGTTGCTCAGGGTTATCTTATGACCTGCAATTTACCCCGAAAGAGGAAGGTGATACGATCATTCAACATGAAGGCTTCAATGTCTACATGGATGCCAAAAGTATGATCTATCTCAAAGGAATGGCACTGGATTATCAGGATGGGTTACAAGGCAAAGGATTTGTTTTCGTTAATCCCAACGCAACTTCAACTTGCGGTTGCGGAGAGTCTTTTTCTATCACCTGATAAAATTCATATTTCAAACTATTCAGCCTATGGCCTTCACCGTTTAGGTAAATACACGCATCCCTTGTGGATGCGTTTTTTTTTGAATTATGCAAATAGCTACTGAAACTAATAAAGAGATTGACCAAGTCAGGAACAATTGTGGTTTTTTCCTTCTGGATGGATGGAGCATACTCACTGCCAAAGGAAAGGAAACTTTTTCTTTTCTGCAAACCCAGACCACCAATGACGCACTTCAGTTAGAGGTAGGTGAGGGGCAGGCCAGTGCTGTAACCGACCGACAGGCACGCCTGATTGCTAACTTCTCCATCCACCGCAACTCTACAAATGAAGCCTGGTTGCTATCAGAGGAATCACAAACTTTATACAATCACCTTGAATCTTATCATTTCCGCGAAGATATAACTTTTGAAGCCATTGACCAAGTTTTATTAGCCCTTCAAGGTCCTAAAAGCATTCTAGTACTAGAAAAACTTTTCACAGTTTTACCCGAGAAACCGAATGCCATATTACAACTAGAATTAGAAGGAAACCAAGTAACCCTTATCAAAAAATCTTTGACGGGTGAAGAGGGTTTCGTGCTTTGCTTTTCTCCTAATATAAAAGAAGATTTTTTACAAAAATTTTTATGTGTAAGCACAGAAATCCAACCCTTAGAAATAAGTGCACAGGCCCAAGAAACCTTAAGAATTGAAGCCGGTATTCCAGTCTTCGGAAAAGATATGGATAGTAAAAACATTCTTCCTGAAACAGGCTTGGAGCATTCTTCTGTCAGCTATAACAAAGGCTGTTATATAGGCCAAGAGGTTATCGCGCGGATTAAGACCTATGGTGCACCTAACTTTGCCTTAATGGGATTAACATTTGAAGGACCAGTCTCGCCTCCGATGAACGGGTCGATCTTTTTTAAAGAAAAAAAAATAGGGATTATTAAAAGTTCTATCCGCTCTCCATCGATTGGGAAAATCATTGCCCTAGCCTATCTCCATAAAGATCATCGTAGCCCAGACATAGAAATGGATGTCATGATCGATAAACGCCCCTACAAAACTAAAACCTGCCTTTTACCTTTTTATCAAGCACCCACAAGAAAAGAACACTCAAAGAAACTATTGAATGAGGCTCTTAAAATATATAAAGAACAAGAAAGTTTGGACGAGCCCATTACCATTTTGCGGGAAGCTATAGACATATATCCTAAACATGCAGAGGCTTATGAGGCGCTAGGAGTTTTCCTTTCAAAGCAAGACAAACTTGACGAGGCCATTGCTCTTATGAAGCGCTTGGTAGAGATCAATCCGCAAGAAATCATGGCGCACACCAACTTATCCGTTTATTACATGAAACAAGGCAGAATTGAAGACGCAGAAAACGAGAAAGCTGAAGCCACCGCTTTACAATTCGAGCAGGCCGTGGAAAAAAATATGGCCAAGAAGCTGAAGAAAAAAGCAGAAGAACAGAACAAAAAAGAAATGGAAGAAAAAATTGAAATGTTCAAAAAGGTTTTAAAAATAGATCCTGTAGATCAGGTAGCAAATTTCGGTTTAGGATCTATCTACTTAGAAACGGGTCGATATAAAGAAGGCATCGGCCCTCTCACCACCTTAGTCGAAAATTTCAAAGACTACTCAGCAGCCTATCTATTACTGGGAAAAACTCTGGAGAAATTATCCGAAAACAAAAAAGCTATTGATGTATACAAAAAAGGAATTGCCGCGGCCTCCAAGAAGGGAGACCTAATGCCCTTAAAGGACATGCAAAACAGAATGAATCAACTATTGCATTCCTCTCCCTGACCTTTAACAAATCCCCAAATATCTTTTCCTGGTTTCAAAAACCCTGAGTTTATTATTTTTTGGTTTACCGTAACCCCGTGATCCATTAAAAACCAAAAACGTAAAAGCAACTTTTCTTCGGGTGTAGTGTAGGCATCTTCCCAACCCATCACAGACTTATGCATAGCTATAGTATTGTAAAGGGAAGAAGGAATTTCTATCCTTTTTTTCTTCAAAAAAGTTTTATACCCTTGCAATAAAGCAGACTGAAATTGTTTTCGACTCAACTTGATCAACTCCGAAACACTGGGTATCTGACTATGGTTATATTCAAAAAATTTTAGTTTGTAATATTGGTGGATAGTTTCCAATCGAAAGTAACAATGCAACTCAGAAACCTTATCGCCATACACTTTTTCAAGATATTTTCGTATCAAGGCTTTTCCTGCCTGTAGCAACAATTTATTCAATCTCCCTCTTTCAAACAAATGAATACGAACCGTGCTCAAGTGTTTTACGCATTGACCCTCGATATCAGCTTTAATCTTTTGGCAATTTGGAGGAATGCGGTACCAAAAAATTTCGTCACTTGCAAATTGCAACGATTGCCGAAAAGCCTTACTTATTTGATGACTATTAGAACGCTTTGCCTGTTTAGCAACGATATAAGCATTGGCCTGTGAAAAACCAAGATCTATTAATGCTCCTTGAAAAATCTTGCGATCCCCCATTAAAAATCCAGCACGTTCTTTAATATGATCCTTAGACTTATCGATTCCCCTTAGAGCTAGGCTCACATCTCTAGGCATCAATTCCATGCCCAACTCCTGGGCGTATTTATAAATTTCTTCAAGTGTTTTATAATTTAATTTGTCAATAAATAGAAGTTTTTGGATATCAGATTCACTAAATTTACAAGCTTCGAAGATCTTTATTTTTTTATATTTTACTTCTTCCCAATATTTTCGCGTGCCTTCTTTTTTCTTAAACTGCAATTGAATTTCAGATCGGGCCTTAAAAAAATAGCTTCGTAATAAATACCATTTGTTATTGAGCGTAGATTCAATGATCCAGTTATATTTAGGAGTATAGACCGAAAGTTTAGGGTCATCCAGCAATTGAATTTCACCTGTGGCGAGAATATAATCTAGCAATTCTAAATGCCGTTCAAGAAGCACTGGGTTAATCTGCTCTACAAACTTCCTGAATATCGTTTTCCAACGAAAGGGATCAAAAACCTGCCCTGGGCTTGAATATTTATCTTTTTCTTTTAGATCTTTTTTAACACGCCGTAAACCACTCTTTTCCATCTTTTTAAATAAATTGTCACGCCCAGAAATATCGCTTATTTTTATTTGCTTCAAGCGACTAACCAAGGTTGGGGTTTTAGACGAGAATTGCAAATCAAAGTCTTTGTAGGAAATTGCATCAGAAAAATAAACTTCGGAAAGTAGCTCGTCAACATAATCCAGAGAAATGATCGCATTCTTAACGAGTTTTTTGTATACCTCGAAATCAAGCTGCCTATCTCCCTTTTGACAAGCTCGTATTTCTTTTAAAAAATCTTTGGCTCTTTTTGTCTCTTCAGGCCGGGAATAGGGGTCGTTGACCACATTCAAAAATAAAATTTCCGCACTTTCTAATTCACGTTTTGCGAGAAGTTTAATCCCCTGTGTCATGGAATCATAAACAAACATCTAAAACCTACTTAGCTTATTCACGAGAAATTTTGAATTAATATATAACCTTATGCCTAATACTTTCTCAACCAAATGTATGAAATTCGCGTTTAAGATTAAGAGGTTTGAGGATGAGAAAAATTAAACTATTTGCGCAATCAGCATATTTAACCTGGCTAAATTTGCAAAGTTTAATCTTTAGATGCTCTTATAAGGATAGAGGTTTTTCAAATAAAATTAATTTTTGATTCATAATCTATAGGAGCAAATAGACTCATACCAAAAAAGCCCAGAAAGTAAGTTAAAAAACTCAATTCTGGGCAAAAAATACAGATTTATATATTTTTTAAAACCATTTTACGGCATTAGGAAAACTCTATTACCTGGGTTCACACTCTGAGGGTGCGTTTGCAATCAAGTCATTTTCCATACTGTAAGATAAGGAGCGATATTCAGGTTCTTCCACCTTCACTGGCTTGATATCCAATAAAAGATTTTCATTTCTAAGAAAAATGGCCAAAATATCAACAATATCTTTATAAAGCCCGCGCTCTGCTTTTCGCGCGGTAAAAATGCAAAACAAGGGGCCCCAACGCCCTATATGATTTCGCATGAATTTCTTCATACTGCTGTTCAAGACATTAATATTACGTTCCTCATGTCCATTTTGAATTCCATAGGCAGTTCTAAAACACATGAAAAACATGAAAGCCAATTCGATAGAAAGATGGTCGACTCTTTCCTTGGTTCGGTTACGAGGTTGTTCGAATCCAAAAGTTTCATAAAACCCACCTAATTGGATCAAAACATCAGTTTGTGATTGAATACCGCCCTCTGTACCATATTGCATTTCATAAGGGGGGCATTCCATGGAAACAGCATGTCCAAATACTCTCACATATTCTTGCTGTACTTGCTTAACCGTCATTTTGGGCAGAAATTTATCAAACCCCTGGATGATAGACTTAACATGATTCCAGTCTTCTTCGTCAACGAGTGCAATATCCATGGGCTCAAGCAAGGACTTAGGGCGAAAAAATTTTCGATTCCAAGGATAACTGAATGCACTAGAAAGAATATCGTAACAACGACCTCTCGCAAGTTGCAAAGATATACGCTCTTCTTTCAACTCCTCCAAGGTTCCGGTCTGACCAAGCACCGCGAGCATTGGGTCACTTGCTTTAGCTTGAGTAATATCTCCCATTTTTCTTAATCTCCATATTTTTTCGGAAACCTTGAAGCATTAATAAAATGCCTGATCTCCGAATTAATTCGCGCCGCAATGGTTAACCCACACCGGCTCGCAATTCGTAAACCTCAATACATCGATCACAGCCTCCGTCCTTGCTTTCCCAATCAGGAAAATCAATTTGAATGGCTTCGATGACCATTTCATCACAAATACTTTCAGGATCATCCACCCAGTTATACGTCGGAAACTTGCATAATGGGCATGGAGAACCTTGAAGGTGAATAAAATCTCGCTCTTCTTCTGTTATTTCTCCAGGGTCAACATACTTGCTCATCAACGTGTCGAGATCCGTAGCCATGGACAAAAGTTCTTCATGAGTGAACTTGTCTGTCATCCATATACCTTCAAATATACCACGTCTCTGCTTGTCAGGAATTTTTCTGTAAAAATTGTCAAATTCCCGAAAGCGACCTTCTTTGGGAATCACGGACACTACACCGATGCGAGCTAACCGCGCATCAACATACATATTCCATAAAAGCCTAAACCGCGATGTAATAAGATTTTTTACCGAAGGGTTCCCAGGAATAAACGCATCCTCGTAGTCAAACTCTGGGTCAACCATATCCTTGGCATGCATGAACTCCTGAATCAAAAAAGCGTCAAGATCCAGAGCTTCTTCGGGATTGCTAAAACGACTTGCCAGAACCCTCATTTCAATTATTGGATTTCCAGAGACTCGGTTTAATACATTGGAGCCTTCGTCCACTTTATTAATCGCCCTTTTTATAGTTACTTCTCTAATACGCTCTTCAAATTCTCTCGCGAGGTCATAGGAGATCTGGCCGTCATCTTCTTCTGAGGGCTCTAAAGCATCTTCTTGTGGGGCCTCTAGAGCATCTTCCTCAGTAGCAGCAACTTCAGTATCGTCTTCGATCTCTTCAGTTTCATCGGTTTCAACTGGCTCTTCTTGCAACTCCTCTGGCTTTTCGTCCTTGTTTTCCTGCAGTAATGCAGATTTTCTTGAGGTTCGTTTTCTTTTTGGAATAAGCCCAACCGCCTCCAAAGCCCTCAAAACATGGTCACCCAGCTTCAACTTTTCAAGGAAGAATAAACGATTAACTTTTTCAAAGGCTATCTCCCGATCATCTTCGGGGAGTTCATATATAGGATCGGCAAGCGAATGAAATTCATCATAATCTGCGCGGTAACCCGACCGTTCCAAATGGTTAAGGTGCCGGAAAACAGATTCTTCCATTAATTGAGGACTGTAACTTACTTTCATAAAGTTAAATCATTGTAAAAGCCCAAGCTTCTATATTTTCAAAGGGCTTGAACCGGTCTTTTTAAGAAATATTGAATAGAGTAATTTAGCTCCTTTTAAAGGCTTATGTCAAGACAAAAGTCCTTTATTTTTTGGGGGTTACGCTGAAAAAACCCGTGCTTTTTAATTTAAGTTGCCTTTTCTAAAAGGTCTCCTGTATTAGGACCTAAACGTATTTAGCTTTTTTAAAACCGCAGAAGAAAATTCATCTCATTTTATACCTTTTGATTAGCAAGCACCAAATTTTTTCCTCAAATAGAAGGAATAAGTGTATAAAATTCAAGGTTTATAACCCTGGTCACTTATTTTTTGTCAATCTCATCTTTCATCTTCTCCATGGCTTTGATCGCTTCCATGATTGGCTCCGGATCGCCAAGATCCCTTGCAACTTCTCTTGCATCTTTTAAATATTTATCAAACTCCTCAAACCGGCCCACAAGTATCTGCATTCGTGCTACAGTCATATTGAACTGGATTAAGTTCGACCAACTTTTGATTTCTCGAAAACATTCAGCAGCCTGCCCAAAATATTTTTCCGCATCATCATATTTTAGGTCCTTAAACTTCAGGTTTCCTAAATAGGTTAAATCCTGACCTACCCCTCTTATGTCACCCGCATCTTGGGTAAGCTTAAGAGCCTTTAAGTAAAGTTCTTCTGCTTCTTGTCTTTTCCCATTGCTAAAAGCAAGATTACCGAGATTTCGATAATCTTCAGCAATTTCTGTGTTGTCATTTAGCTTGCTTGAAATTTCAAAGGATCTTTGGAAACCTTCACTAGCTTTCTCCCGATAACCCCGTTCCATATTAAACTTTCCAAGGTTCCTAAGATCCGCACAAATTTCCTTTGGATCATTAAGTTGCTGAGATACCTCAAGAGCTTTGTTATAAAATTTTTCCTGGTTGGCTCTCTCTTTCTTTTCAACATAAATTTTTGCCAGTATCCGGCTATCAGCCAATATATTTCTAACATCTTTAATTTCCTCAGCAATTTCAAAAGATCTCAAGGCATATTTTTCAGCATTTCCCCAGTCTTCTTTTTGCAGATACAGATTGTATTGATTGCGATTATCCTCTGCCATTTCCGGTTTATTTTCTGCCTTGGTATTCAATTCCAAAGCATCAAGATAGTTTTTCTCAGCACCCGACCAATCTTTTTTCTGCAAACAGATATTACCCAGGTTGCGATAGTCAGCGACTAGACCCTGAACATTTTTTGCACCCTGATTGATCTTCAACGATTTTGTCACCAGCTTTTCAGCCTTATCCATTTTGCCTGCGAGAATCAGGACATTCAAATAGCTGCCATACAATTCTTTAAGACCGCTCTGGTTATCCGACTCTTCTTTGATCTTGATAGATTTTGCAAAATTTTCTTCAGCGTCTTTAAATTCTTGCTTCTCCATTAAAATACTTCCCAAATTTCCGTAAGCGCCGCCAAGAGCTACCTTATCCCCCGACTTTTCATGCAATACAATGGTCTCTTTAGCGACTTCTACCGCCTCATCCCAGTTACTAGACATGAATAAAACATTACCCAAATCCTTCAAAAGCATTAGTTTAAGCTTCGGGTCTTTTTCCGCCTCCGGTTTTTTTAAACCTTCACGAATTGCTTGCTTTCGGTTCTCCAGATATTTCGGTTGTGAAAAGATAAACATCAATTTATCCTGCACCTCCTGAACACTTGCCTGTTCTTTCATTTCCTCATAAAGGTCGCTGGCACGCATGAAATGATCTTCCGCCTTATCAAAGTCCTCTTTTTTAAGATAGACATCTCCGAGTGATTCACATTGTTGGGCAATACCCGGTCGATTTTCATTTTTTTCCATAAGCTCCAATGACCGAAGATATTGCTCTTCAGCCGCACCCCAGTTTTTCTGCAAGGCACGCACATTACCCAAATTGGCATAACCACGGGCTTCTCCAAGACCATCTCCCAACTCCTGCATAGCCTTCAGGGATTTCTCAAAGTTTTCCCAGGCCAGTTCTAGTTTGTTTTTATTTAGATAAATATTTCCCAGGCTACCTAAAAGATAAGAGTTTCTTCGTTTGTCAGAGTCGCCAATGACTTCTAAAGCTTTTTTGAAATAGGTTTCGGCTTCATTGACCTTGTCTTCCTGCCCTTCAGCGGCCATTTGCAAATAGATGCCCGCTAGGTTGGCATAACAGACACCCGCCGATGTCTTGTCATCCAGCTCTTCCAGGAGATTCGTGGTTTTCTTAATGGTTTCAACTACCTTGTCCATACGCTTCCACTGGAAGTATATTTCTTCCAATTCCTGTAATTTGGCAATGGCTTTGGTTTTTTGTCCGGTGGAGACAAGTGACTCGACGCTGGCAGCAAGCGCTTCTTCGTTTTTCTTTAAATAGAGAGGAGATTTTTTAATGGATTCTACACGATCATCAAGTTGTTTGATTTTTCTTTCATCTTGTTTGGCGGCAGTCATGAACTCTTTGGCCTTCTCGTAATATTCGATAGCCTTTTCTGCCTCTTCCTTTTTTAAAAAGATGTTACCGAGGTACTCACTATAGATACCCTGTCCCAGAGGGTCATTGGCTTCCACCATAATATTCATGGCTTTTTGGTAATTTTCTTCTGCCTTATCAAAACTTCCCTTGTAAAAATAAACACTACCCAGGTTACCCAATGAGCTTTCTATGCCTTTGGCATCTTTCAACTTTTCCATAAAAGTCAGGGAACGGGAATAAAACTCTTCAGCCTTATCAAGTTGTTTGCTTTGAAAACAGATATTTCCTAAATTTCCCAGCACATAAGCCTGCCCACTATCATCGCCTTCCTTTTCCATTTCCTTTAAAGCATCCAGGAAATTGGATTCCGCCTCCTGAATTTTATTTTTCTGCAAATTCTCGTAACCAAGCTTCTCTAATTTTCTACCTTCACTCATAACCGGGTACCACCTTTAAAATTTTTCAAGAAATTTTTATTAAGAACCTGTTTTTTGCCAATAAACAAAAAAGAACCAGGCCAATAGACGGCCTAGCTATCAACTAAGTAATTCTAGTTAAATGAGTTATTTAATAATATTCGTGTAAAAGAATTATAAAGTTCTAAGAGGCCGCTGTCAATCATTCCACAAAGTTGCAAAATATCGTGTTTTTACGGTATCCATAAAGAAAATCTACTTTGGTTGACAGACTGGAATTAGGCTCACTATAATCACCTCTTTGCCAATGCATCTTGTGATGAGGAAACCCTTTCAAAAAAAGGGATAGGTTGTTTTAAAATCTAGCGTGAATAAATTAAACAAAATATAAGGGGTAGTTTGTGACCAAAGTCGAAAAAATTGTTCAGGCATTGACTCAGGAAGGTTCTTTAATTTTCGCGAGCAACTTATCCTTTGCAGAAAAACTGGAGAAAATGATTCCCAACCTGAAGGTCGAAGAAAAAAACGGTTGTGAACTCTGGTTTGAAAACGATTCCCCCACCATCGCCAACACTCGGGTAAAAATTTTTCCTACACAACATATCGTCTTTTATAACGAAGAAGGTCGACGTTTTCTTTGCACAGATCCTGAAGGGACACCTCTCCATGAAGCTTTGTGGACTCAGGATGAAACAACCAACGAAACAGTGTTGTCTCTCGCCCGTATGCAACTCGATTGCAAGCAATGGGTGGGTATCAAACCTCGCGCTAAAACTTTTACAACACAAATTGATATCAGCCCTCACGAAGGCTGGGAAACCATGACGCTGGACGATTTACGCGAAAAAGCCGCTGAAGCCTGGCGAGTGCCCACATCAGAAGTAAAATATTTTTATGACGATAACCATATGCTTCATCAGGGAGATGGAAAATACGATATCCGCCTTACCAAGGATGGGCTTTACGCCCTGCATGATGGCAACTTCGATAAATCCATTTTCATAAGCTTCATGTTTCAGGTCAACTGGGCAAAACTCGATCTTATTCCTGTCGTGGAACTCTTTCAGTCCACTCTGCCTGGAACAGGTGGAGCCGTCTTTGAATTTATCTGGGGAATTTATAACGACCAGTCACGAGAAGAAGAATTGCCACCCTTGAGGTATCGCGGTTTACCTACCTATCCTTCCAAAGAAGCTTTCAATATTTTTTCAGCTTTCTTTGAACCAAAAGGACCAGATGGTAAAAACATCAAAACCGTATTCATGGATCCACAAACCTCAAACGAAATTACCTGGACACCACAAAAACATCCACCAGTACGTTACTTCAGTCAACAGCAACAAGTTGCCATCACCGCGCAAGACGGTTATCTCTACAAGGTCACCGTCTTTGACGATCCTATCGCCTTTCCATTCACCAACTGCGTCGGTATAAGAAGACCCCCCATCGAGAGAGAAGTACGGGTAGGTAACCAGTCCTTCACTTTATTGGAGGGCGAACTGGGAAGAGAAATATTTTTCGAACCTAGCTGGGGTCTCAGACCGCAAACCTATCCCACTAAACTGGCAGAAAAATATCCATTCACATGGAAATGGTTTTTTAACGGCGAGCCTCCGAGGGTCGACCCGGTAAAATCCTTATACACCGTGCCCTTCTACCCCGAAGGACAAGCCGATATCGACGAATCTTCCATACAGCCGATGGTCCTCGATCAAATTTTTCACTATATGGAAATGGCACCCGCCATGCCAGCGAAGCTGGAGAAAATGAATTCAGT
>CAYYIR010000030.1:0-11813 GCA_964471995.1 uncultured Nitrospina sp.
GATAATGGGCTCCTATTTTTGATGCGTGTCTGCCCATTAAAATCTGCCCCTGAGAATCAATAATGTAATGAAATCCAATTTCAGGTTGACCATTATCAAGGTGAGCCTTTTTTATTTCCTCATAGGTAAGAGTAGCGTCACCGGTAAAATGAACTAAGGTAAAAAATGTCGTGTCTCTTTTTTCCATATGTCGAAAATAGATTAGAAGTCTTCCCGCAGAGCTTATCTCTCCTAAATACTGCTGTCACCATTTAAGAATCTAGTCGAATTTATTAGTTTTTTCAATCATATGCGCTGTAAACCCTTTAGAAGTTAGTATTTTGGCCGATAAGGAGATGCGGTTTTGTATGAAAAAAACATTAAATTTTTGACTGAAACTTGTTTTTTACCTCTTGAGGACATTAAACCTTGTCAAACAGGCTTCGTTTAAGTGAGTTTTTAATAATAAATATTATTTCATTAATAAGTTTGTTTGTAATGAAAACGTTTGTTTTGGAAGCAGGCGCAATGGAGGAAGATTCTCCAGACCTTTTGCCACCTTATCTCTTTTTCTCTGCAGAAGATACGGATGATATCAAAGCTAGACAAGCCCCAACTATTGTTCGTTCGCGCTTTGTGAAGATAGATTCGAGTCTATTACCCAACCCTAAAGATAATTTTATTGCAGAGCCTGACAGTGAAATTCCTTTAACTTTAAATGTTTTTCGATCTATAGAGTTCTCGGCCCTGATTTATAAAATAAAGAAAAACCGATCCGGTAGTTATTCCTGGTATGGAAAGTTAAAAAACGTTCCATTTGGAACGGTGACCCTGGTGGTTAACGATGGCGAGGTCTATGGAATGATATCAAAACCCAATTTTACTTATGAGATACGCCACATTGCCGACGGGATTCATGTAATCTACGAGATAGACCCCTCCAAATTTCCTCCTCCCGGGGAACCGCTAGTTCCAAATTTGAAACCTAGTCCTTCCTCATTACCCGGTGAAGATAAAATGACGAAAGTTGAAGAAGCAACTATTTCATCATTCTTAAGCAAAGGTAAAGTTCCAGCTTCAGGTTCCTCCAAGGTAGGAATTGGTCATGATACACAGGGGGCTTTGTATATGGGGAATGTGACGGGTGGTTCTGAACCTCTTAATGGGACTACTAGTGGTTCAGATACTCTTAGTTCTCCTATTCCTTCAGGCTCTTCTAACGTTGCTGGGTCTCATACCATGGCCGGGGCTGATGATGGCAGTGTGATTGACGTGTTGGTTGTCTATACCCCTGAGGCCCTAGCTGAAGAGGGAGGAAACACTGCCGCCATGGACAACATCATTGAATTGCAAGAGTCTTCAACCAATGAGGCTTATTTAAAAAGTGGAATTGCGCATATTATCAATGTGGTTCATAAACAAAAAATAGAATGGTCAGAAGCCGCCGTATGTGCCTTTAGTCTTTCATGCATTTTACAAACAGCTAAAGATGGTGGAATACCGGGTCTGCATGATTTAAGAGATACGCATGCCGCAGATCTAGTGCATGTAATGGTAAAGGGAGATAATAGTTTTTGTGGCTTGGCATATATAATGGACACTGTAAGTAGTGCGTTTGAGACTGCCGCATTTGGTACAACTCAGACTAATTGTCTTTCGAATTATACTTTCCCGCACGAAATTGGACACAATATGGGTGCACGTCATGACCGAGACGAAGCACTAGTCGGCCCAGAAGGTGCACCTTTTACCTATAATTTTGGTTATGTGGATAATACAAGACAATTTAGAACCATTATGGCTTACAGTAGTTCATGTGTGCCGGCGTTCTCTTGTACAGCGATTCAAAACTTTTCGAACCCCGATGTAAGCCACAATGGAGGTCCAACAGGTATTGCAGAGGGACAGCCTCGCTCCGCAGATAATCGGAAAACTCATAATAATACCGCTCTTACCGCTTCAAATTTTAGAATTTCGATTGACAACCTAACGCTTGCTTCGATTGATGAGCGCAACGCCCATCGAGTGATCGCCCCCTATTGGCAGTCTGATGGTTCTTCTTATTCCTTCATTGCGGCGACTCATCCGTCCCTTGATGGTTTGGCTCCCCAAATAGGTGTTTCCGTGAAAGCCATAACAAACAGGGGGGTGCTATTTGGTTCCGAGAAAACATTTACTATTGATAAAGGTGCTACCAAACGAATCTTTATTACTCGAAGGGGGCACCCCTCTCTTAACAGTAACAATAGTGATTTGACAGATGTCGAATTGATTACAGGACGTCCAACTTTTCAGCACGGTTTTGTTCATATCGCCCCCGTAGCCAGTAACCCGGAAATCTCTGTTGAAGGGTTTAGAGATGTTACGATGCTTAGTTTTTGGGGAGCGGTTGTCATTGAGTCGAATACCACGGGTTTTGCAATGGAGTTCATTGGAGACATGCAGGATAGTGCTGCAACACCGTCTATGCATAATAATGTAGGAGTTAGTGGTGTTAATTAATTGTTACCGATCAGTATTTCGGTAATCTTAAATAAGCATTAACTGCAAATTAAGCACAATAAAATGAAGACACAAAAGTTTTTTTATATATTTTTTGGGATCCTATTAGGCTCTTTTTGGTCCATTAATTTTAACTCGGTATGGGCATTTGAGAACAAAAGCCGAGTAATTTCAGGGTATTGGCAATCGGATCCAAGAAGTTATACCTTCCTCTCAGTCACTCATTCATCCCTAGAAGGTTTAGCGGACCAAATTGGGCTAGTGGTCAATGCTATACAAAGTGATAAATCAGCATTCGGTACTGCTTTGACATTTACGATTTCTTCACGAGAAACAAAAAGAATATTTATTGCCAGAACCAATCATCCATTCCTTACAGCCACAAAAATACCCACCGCCGCCTTCATTATTGGGACCACTGATTTTCAACATGGGCATATTAGAATAGATCCAGTTGCAAGCAATCCTGAGATCCATGAACCATCCAGATCGGGTTTTAGAGATGTTACCATGTTAAATTTTTGGGGCGCAGTTGTGATTGAAGCCAATACAACGGGATTTGCAATGGAGTTTATTGGAGACATGCATGATAGTGGAGCCACGCCCAGTATTCACAACACTGCATCTGTTAGCGGAGTGAACTAGATTATGGAGACTAATAGAATTATGGTCGAAAAAATATTTTGGAAGATTTTTGCAGGAATGCTTTTGCTACTATTTTTGTTTACTAGTCATGCAGAGGCGCAGGTGCCCGCAATACCAACGCAGGTTCCCGCAACAACCTCCAAAGCACGGGTAGTAATATCCCCTTATGCTCAAGCGGTGCCTGATAACACCTATACCTTTATCTCAGTGAGTCATCCCTCGCTAGATTCAGCCCTGACCCAAATCGGTGTAGGTCTAGAAGTAGCTGGCATGTCAACAGTCCCAGACAGTTCTGCTGGCCGATCAATTATTTTTACTATTAATGCTGGTGAAACCCACCGAATTTTTGTGGCTAACAATTCTCACTCAACGCTTACTAATTCCATTAAAAGCACTAGAACACATTTAATTACTACCCAGGATGCAGCCCAATTTGGAAATATAAGAGCAGTTGGAATAAATGAAGACCCAGCTACCGCTACCATTATTAACGGAATTAGAAAATTCGACAATTTATCCCAATTGGATTTTTGGGGGGTGGTATATGTTGAATCTAGTGGCACCGGTTTCCCAATGGAATTTCTTGGCGATGCACATGATTCAACAATAGGCAGAAATTTTCACACCAGTATTTTAGGAGGTGTCACAGGAAAATCGACAGGAGTTGCTCGAGGAGTAAACTAAATTCTGATATGAAATTTTTTGTTTGATAAAAAATTTTCCCTATAACAGGAGACAGGGGAGCCAACAAATCGATGCAATTTGCAAGACCAAGCAGATCAAGCATAGGTATGCACTTTAATTTCCGGATCCAGTTGGAATTTAAGGTGATTTTCTATAGCACGTAAAGTACCTCCAGTAGAGCTGGGGCAACCACCACAGGCACCTTGGTAACGAATTCGAACAATAGACCCGTCGACTTCAATTACTTCAAGGCCACCACCGTCGTTCGCCAATGCAGGTCGGATGGATGAATCTAAAATGGCCTCTACAATAATTACTTTTTCATCATCAGAAAGTTGCGGGTATTTTTCCTTATCAAAGTCATCGAGTATAGAAGATGAAACTTCGTCATCCCCCTCTTCATATTTTTGTAAATCTGCTTCAATGATATTCTTGATTTTATCTTTGAATATTACCCATAGATCAGGGGATTGAAGGGTAATAGAGACAAAGTTTTCGCGGCAATAAACAAGATCGACAATTTCCAGGGCAAAAATATTTGTGGCAAAAGTATCTGAATCCAAATATCCGCCTGCTTCAATTGTTTTTGAGCCAGAATCCAAAACGCTTTGGTTTAAAATAAATTTAACCGCTCGCGGGTTTGGCGTGAGTTCAATTTCTTTTACTTGATACGTTTCTTTCATTAATTTCTTGTTGAGATAGGGTTGGTTAATTTGTGAGTTAATTCGTTTGTGTTTACTTATTGTAAGCTTACCTTATTAGAATTTATTGTATCAGGTTCACGTTTAAACAATAAATAAAAACGTCTTTTTATCTAAATGTAGGTTTAGGTAATAATAAAAATAAATCTAAAAAGGATAGGTATCTACAAATGAAGGCAAATATCCTTTTTTTAAATTGAGTCTCACAAATTAATATTTACCACGTATAGCAGCTGCGACCTCTTGATTGTAAAAATGTTTTAGAGTCTTATGCAAAGAGGGAATTAAACTAGGTAAATCGCTGGCACTAGCATTGTGAAGAACCTGTTCCGGTGTTTTTGATCCTGGTATTACTACGGAAACGGCTTCAAAATCCAAAATCCATCTCAAAGCAGTTAAAGACAAAGGTTTTTCTTTTGGGGTTATAGCTTCTAACTGCCCAACAAGTTGAATCCCTTTCTCAAAAGACAGCCCGGAAAAGGTTTCTCCAATATTGAAATGTTCTCCATCTCGATTGTAGTTGCGGTGATCATTGATAGGGAAAGCAGTTGTTTTATTAAAATTCCCACAAAGTAGGCCCGATGCAAGTGGAAGCCGGACAATGAGAGCTACTTTTTTTTTCAGAGCCAACTTAAATATGGTCTCAATTGGTTTCTGACGTAAAACATTAAAAATTATTTGCAGTGATGCGAGCCCGTCCTGTTTAAGACAAAGTTCTGCCTCTTCCATAGATTCTACACTGAGCCCAAATTCCTTAATTTTGCCTTCTTTTTTTAAAATACGAAGCCAATCAAATACTTCCCCTTGTTTAATTATTTCAGTTGGCGGGCAATGCACCTGTGTTAGATCGAGGGCATTAATCCTAAGTCTTTTCAGAGATTCTTCAGTATGGTGACGAAACTGTTCGATCGAAAAGTTTTCCAGGCCACCAGGTGTTGGGAACCGCCCCAATTTAGTAGCGATATAAACTTTTTCAGAAAAATTTTTAAAGAAATTTCCTAATCGTGCTTCGGAAATTCCTACTCCATAACAATCGGCAGTATCAAAAAAATTAATCCCAGAATCTACTGCAGCGGCCAGAACTTTTTCTGCAGTGGCATCGTCAACATTTCCCCAGTCAGCTCCTAATTGCCAGGTGCCCAATCCAATTTCTGATACCTGCCAATCTGTATTGCCAAACTTTCTATAATTCATTCTAGCCTCAAAAGAAAAGTGTTACATTAAACAGATGACCAATAATTTATTGCAGCCCATTCTGTTAGATGTTTCCTCGGAAAACAAGAGAGGTTCTTGTTTTCGGGTAAATTTTCACCTTTTTCTTCTTCTAGTCTTGATTTTTGTGGTTCCTGTTTGGGGGGGGGAAACAGATTTTAAAACTTTCCGCAAAGCAGGGCAGAAAGAAATTAAATTTCGAAAAGAACTTATACGACAGGACCCATTAGATTTTCTTTCGTATTTTGAGTTAGGCTTGGCCTATTTAAAGCTTGGTAGGCACGAAGAAGAGGTGAGGGCTTACCAAGAAGCTTTAAGTCTTAATCCTAAATCTGCAGAAACGCATTATAACCTAGGGATCGCTTATGGCCATTTGCAAGAAGGAGGTAAAGCCATTCATCATATGCAAGTTGCTCAAGATTTATATGTCACCCAGAGAAATCACCGGAAAATTCGAACCACTCAGCGACAATTAAAACGCTTTTATTACAGCTACCCAGAAGAATTGCGAGCTTTAAATCTGGGAAAATGAAAATTTAATGAACGCTAATATTTTTAATGGACAACCCTTGAAACTTTAAGACCAAATGAAAATTTTAGAGGATTGTATTTATGCCCCCATTTTTTTATATTGTTTAAGACTTTTGTACCCGAATGGATCGATTAAACGACATTTTTTCATCGAAGTGTACAGAAAAGCAATAGCCTTTTTTGCTATGGAACTATTGATTTTTGATTAAAAAGGTGTGGCGGATGTTTATGCAATTAGTTCCAATGGAGGCAAAAAAGTTTTTACTAACCTTAAAAGAGCATTACTTTTGGTAAAATTTAAGTACTTTCAAATGATACGCTTATCCCAACGGTAGGAGCTATAGGAAGTTAAATAATGGAAAAAGACTTTGAACCTTTAAAAGCTCGGCTTCGAATAATTTGTGATCGTCTGGATGAAGACGAACAACAATATTTTCGTCCGCTAATCGATAACTTCAAAGGTCACACGCAAGAGTTTCAGCGTATCATGCGCGATCTTGGTAAATTTGGCGAGAAAATTAGTGACGGCAGTAAGTTCAAAGTATACCGTGAAGTGCAGCATTTATTTGACGATGCCTTCAGGAAAGAAAGCTGATTCCCGGAAATGATAGAAGTTGCCCATATCACCGTCTATGGTCGGGTTCAGGGAGTTTGGTTTCGTGCGGGTACTAAAGAAAAAGCCGAGGAGCTAGGTTTAACTGGTTGGGTGAAGAATCGGCCAGATGGTACTGTTGAAATCCATGCTGAAGGTGAAAAAGCACAGCTCGAAAATTTTATATCATGGTGCCATCAAGGAACACCTGCCGCTAAGGTTACCTCTCTAGGTATCGATAGGTCTAAAGCAAAGCAAGAATTTACATCTTTTGATATTGATCCGTGACCTAAAACAGTTAACTTGCGATCCTGGTCAAAGAGTAGACAAAACCTTATTGTTTTTTATTTCCTAAATTTTACTTTAATCTTTAATTCCCTTCCAGCGCGGAGTACGTTGAAGATAGAGCGATCAGTAAAGTTTTTGTTTTGTAGTTGCTCCAAAACCTCTTCAACACTAGAAATTTTTTGACCATCCATATGAATTAATACGTCACCTTCCAACATTCCTGCTCTTTTGGCATTGGTGTTTTCCATCACTTCTATTACCATTATGCCCTCTTGTTTTTTTGCTAATCTTACACCCAGTCGGACATTGTCGGGAACTTTGTATTCAACTTTCCAGGCGTAGTCGGCCGCATAAAGCGGTATTAATACTTTTTCTACTTCCATCTCGCGGTTTTTTAGTTCTTCTGGAATATCAGTCACAGTGGGTTGAATAATAGAATAGGAGTGCGGTACCCGGCGAAAGGCGCGCTTGGGGATGCCAAACCCATATTGCACATGAAAGCCACCGCTTAAAACGACCAGTTTGGTCTCTTTATATTTTGGGTTCATTAGAAATTGCGAAACAGTGTGTGCCATAGTTTCTTCCCATAGAAGTAACATTCGATATGGTTTTTCCAGTGCTTTATTTGTTCCACGGTGTCCTCCAAAAGCGGCCATGGAAAAGGCCCGGTGGTAGGGATCTTGTTCATTTAGTTCAGGATAAAATGTGCCATCCGGTGCTGGGTCACCGGAACGAAAACTGTTTTCAACTTCACGCGTTGATTTTAGTCCGATCAAAGGTAATTTGCGAGTACGGGCAAAATCAAAAATAGGTTGATAAAGTTTATAACCTGTACCCCAGTTTTTATGGAAGAGGTTCTTAAGCTTTTTCATAGAGAGCTTGCCCGCATTCCATTGGCCAAGTTGTACCTGAGCGGAGCGGCGGAACATTTCTAATCCAATCGCCACCGGAAATTCTTCAGATAATCTTTTAATAATTTGCAGTTGTACTTTATGTGCTTCAATATTGTCGTGTGTTTCCCCAATATAAATGACTCGAGATGTTGCAACAGAATCCATCATCTGTGAGAAATTGACGGTCAGGCCAGTGGGTAGATGCAGAATTTGCCCGGTTTGCAGGTCCCCTAAATTTAGATAGGGAGAACCTGAGTTTGGAACCGCAAACTCTTCGGTTTGTCCTTTCTTAGTAAACAGCAACAACCAGAATAAAAAAGATAGGGCAAGAAACATTCGAATAGTTTGCGTGATAGAGTTTGATTTCATCATTTTCAGCTATTGACTTTACAAGTGTTTTTGTTGATAATTTGAAGCTTCATGCTAAAGCAGGGTATTAATTCTGTTTTTTTTGGGGAAATATCTTAGATAATTGATATCCCTCAAAATATCTATGCGTTTGTTCCGTTCATTATAACTAGGAGGCAAAGGTTTTTGGAAGTAACAGTTTACCAAAATCAAGTTGAAAAAGCGTTAAAAGTCCTTAAAAGGCAAATGACAAAAGAAGGGTTATTAAAAGAGTTGAAACGTCGTCGTTTCTACGAAAAACCCTCTGTCAAGAAAAAGCGTAAACAGAAAGAAGCTAAGAAGAAAAGAAAGGCAGCCATGCGTCGCATGAGGTCCTATAATCGAATCTAATTTTCGATACTTCTCTCCTTGATTCAGATCCGTTCTAACCTTCTAAATTCCATCAGGTGTTGGACATAGGCCGGTATCCGTAAAATTCTTGGTTTCATATTTAGTTGTAATTTTCTAATAATTAACGGCCTAAATTTTTCTGACGCAACGTCTCGTAGAAAATCACCGCGGCTGCAGCCGACGCATTCAAGGATCCTAATGAACCTTCCATCGGTATATTAAGGGTGGTGTCACAGGATTTTTTTAATAAAGGGCGAATTCCTTTTTGTTCTCCTCCTATTATTAAAACAGTTGGTGCGTCAAATTTATACTTATGACAGGGCGTATCGCCATCTGGAATTATCCCAGTAATCCAAAAGCCAGCTTCTTTTAATTTCTCCATTCCGCGAACTAAATTTGTGGTTACTGAAATTGGAAGATGTTCAATAGCCCCCGAAGAGCATTTAGCAACTGTTTCATTTAGAGTTGACGTACGATTTTTAGGAAGGATCATTCCTTGGATTCCCAGTGTTTCAGCGGATCGTATTATGGCCCCTAAATTTTGGGGATCTTGAATGCTGTCGACAGCAACAAGAATTGGTAAACGAGACTTTTTAAAAGCAAGTTTGATGAGTTCTTCCAGTTCCAAAGTTTGAATGATTGCAAAAATCCCCACTACCCCTTGATGGTTTTGATTCCGGTATTTTTTTTGAAAATCTGTTTTGGGAATAGTCTCAATGGTAACTTTATTTTTATGCGCTAATTCAATCAATGATTTGAAGCGAACCTGAGTTTTTCCATGCTCAATAATGAGTTTATAGCAGCGACGCTTACGAGCTTTTAGAGCTTCGAATACCGGATTGAGTCCATAAACAGTAGAACTATAGAATGATTTCATATTTGACGAAAAATATTATCTTTTACAGAAGATCTTAAAGCGTTGGAATTTTATAGACTCGAGGCTTTAAATCATCTATAACTTGATGAAAATAATGGTTTTATTTTGCCAAAAGGCCTTGGCAATTCATTTCCATTTTTTAATTTTGTATCTTGTTCCTCTACAGAACTAATTCAGGTCATTGTAACCTTTTTCACCCATCCTCTATATGCCGATTTTAAAAAAAAGGATAATTTTATATTTTTTCCTCCTTTCTATTATTGTCGTGTTTTCCATTTTTTCTCTGGCCTATTATCAGCTTCAAAATCTGGGAGAAATAAAAAAACTTGCCACAGATAAGATAGAGGAATTAACAGGACGAGAAGTTTCTATTGACGACGCAGAGGTTGATTTTGTTAACGGACTTAGTATTCTTTTTAAAGATGTTTCTGTAAAATCGCGTTGGGATTCAGAGCCGGAATTAACGGCGCGTGGGATAAAAGTTGTCGTCAAACTACTTCCACTTCTAGAGAAAAAAGTTGAGATTAAACAGATCATAATCTTGGGATCATCGCTTAGAGTTGTCCGAAATGCGTCGGGACAATTCAGTTTGGGAGATATTCAGAAATGGATCTCGCGGCCTACAGACAGTAGAATATTTAAAGTATTGAAAGTGAGCTTGATGAGTCAGATTATGGTGGAAGATGGTTCCATACATTTTCTGGATTATTTAAACCAGCCAAATAATAGGCCACTCAATTTTAAAGTCGATCATGTCCACTTTTCTATTCGAAAAAACCTTCTAAAATTCCCTTTCCAATTCATCTTGAAAGGTGAAATTCCTGACAATCGGCCGCCTACTACTTTTCAGATTATTGGAGCTTTAGATAATTTTTACGAAGAAAATCGGTTTAAAGAGATCTCAATTGATGGGGATATCCGTTTAAACTCATTGAATATTTCTAAATTCCAACCTTATTTGGAAAAAGTCTTAGGAAATACTCCTATTAATAGGTTGTTGTCTATTAAATCAAATTTTTCAGGAAATTTAAACGGAGGTTTCAAAACCGAAGGGATTATGAAATATTTCTCGGCTAACCCAAAAATAACGCCTTCAATAAGGGATGCGGACGCTCCTCATCGGGGTAGTATCAAGTTTAAATTTTCCACGGGTAAGGATTTTATTAATTTTGAGGAATTAAAAGCAGAAACAGGCCCGTTTAAATTTAATGCAAGTGGTTCCCTAAAAAAAATCTTTTCACAAGATCCCAATATTTTCATAAATCTACAAACGGACTTTTTTAAGGTGAATAGAAGTAGTGATTATTTACCGGTACATTTTTTTCCTAAGGCATATCATTCTAAAATTCAAAAAATATTCAATAATGGGTTGGTTAAATTTAATGCATTTAAATTTGATGGAACACTTAATGAACTTAAGGAACTATCAAAACCTATAAATGGCAAAAAGATTTCTAGCGAGATCGAAATGAAAAAAGTGGACTGGCAGAGTCCGCTTCCTCCATTTGAGAAAGTTACGGGAACTTTTAAGGTGCATAATGGTAATAGCAGTTTTCATATTCAAAAAGCCCATTATAAAAGCCAACCTTTAACTAATTTAACCGGAGCCATCGAAAATTTTTTGATTCATCCTATCGCCGACCTGTATATAGAAAATACGGTGGAGATGGCGCAATTTCACCTTGTACTGAAAGAGATATTTAAAGAAGATCCTATTCATGAAACATTATCCATGTATTCCGATTTAAAAGGTTCGGCAGATTTAAGATTGGATGTCAAAGGACCACTTGAAGATCTTAATAAGCTGACGGTAGCAGGTGAAATTGCTTTACAATCTGTATCGCTGGAAGAAAAAGATTTTAAAACTAGAATTGAAAACCTGAATGGAAAAATTATTTATAAACATACTCCCGAAATGGCGCAAAGAATTAATGAACCATGGGTAAGGATTCTGCAGTATAAAAACCTTTCTGGAAATTTTTCAAATAGTAAGTTTACCGATTTGAACGGAGAGTTGGGTTACAGCAATGGGGAGTTAATGGAGAGGGCAACAGTCCTATATCATTTGCACTCCAGTGACTTGCATTTGATCATGGAAGAAGACTCTGATGGTAAAGTTTTGGAATTGCAAGAAGGGCTTAATTTTAACTCTGGAAGTGTGCTGATCAAAT
>CAYYIR010000030.1:11913-13584 GCA_964471995.1 uncultured Nitrospina sp.
AGAGTTTAAGGCTGATGCATCGCATCAGCTTTCTAAATCTTGGAAAGCTGGGGGCCATATAGATTTTGTTATCTATGGGGAAGGAAACCTGAATAATCTAGAAGATTCTGATCTTGAAGGGAAAATAAACTTAGTCAACTTAAAGATCAAGCCTGAAAAAATATCTTCCGATCTAATTCTCAATGCCAAGTTACGTTTTAAAGAAAATCGGTTTGATATTCGATCAGCGAATGTTGCTTTGGCTGACAGCAAATTTAATTTTAGTGGTATTTATGAGAGGAGTGATGCCCCTAATTTGGAGATAAAACTTACAGGCAAAAAACTAGATATTAATGAATTAATGGAGGAGTCGCAGCAGAAAGATGCAAAGGTATTAGATCTGTTTACCAAGACGGACTTTTTCAAGAAGGCTAAAGGACAGATCCTTTTTGATGTGGGGCAATTACATTTTCGAATGTTGCAATTAAATAATGTTAAAGGAAAAATTTCCCTAAAGGATAAAAGCCTGCAACTATCCGACTGGAACGTTGGAACGAATCCATTAGTAAAAAGCTCTGGAAACTTTAGCGTTGACGAGATGGGAGTAAACACCTTTGGTTTAAAAATAGCTGCGAAGAATGTCAAAACGGAAAACGTATTTAGCCTTTTTGGTGATATTTTTAAGGAAGGATTAAGTGGAGATGTTAAGAAATTTTATGCCATTATCAAGGGGAGGGGGAAAAATTGGACTGAAATTTGTGACTCATTAAGGGGAAAAATTTCTTTGAATATCCAATCTGGCAGGATGGACAAGAAAAAGCTTAAGCATGGAGTTGATAAGCTTTTCGGGCCAGATGCCAGCTCATTGTCTGCAAAAGAAGATCAGGGAAGCCCTTTTCCATTCAAGCAACTATCAGGTGACTTTGTTCCTAAGAATGGAATTTTTAAAACAGATAATCTTATATTAGAAACTAATGATCGCCGAACCACCATTGTTGGAACTTTTGATTTAGCTAAAAAACAAATGGATACAGTAGTAGGAGTTGCTCCCCTTGCGGAACTGGATAGGTTGCTGACAAAAATTCCAGTTGTTGGAAAAATTATAACTGGCGGTGATGAGAAGAGCTTCTTGAAAACGTATTATAAGGTTAAAGGGGATTTTTATGACCCAGATATTTCGGCGATTCCTTTTACCTCTTTAGGTAAGAAGGTGATGGGTATATTCCAAGGTATCGTTCAAACCCCTATTGAAATTCTTGATTCCTTACCGAAAACTAAAAACCCTGAGGATATTTCGTCAGATACAGAAGATATTCTAAAAGAGGATAATCTTTACCACGGGCAATAGTAAGATTATAAAGCTGATACAGTAAATTAATGTGTTTGTATATTAACGATCCTGAATTCGTCGGGTCTTTTACCCATATGGGCTGCTAGGGTGGCTGTGATTGCCGCGACTTGATCGTCTTCTTCAGTTGTTGAATTTCCAACAGATATAGCTCTAGCTGGAGGCTCGGCAGGTGCCTCATAGGGGATTAGTTTTACCAGAGTTTTAATGGTGAAAATAAGAATAATCAGGACTGTAAAAATAACGGACATGGCAAGAATAGAAACATTCACGGCTGCTGAAACACTGGCTTCCATTTCAAAGTTCCTTTATTGTTTTATTGCATCCACAACTGTGGCAAGTGC
>CAYYIR010000031.1:0-13466 GCA_964471995.1 uncultured Nitrospina sp.
GAAAATTCTTCGAACTCATGCTCTGCTGCTGGGCCAATATCGGTCAGGTAAGATAGGTCCTCTTCCTCTTCACCGTCCCCTTCCTCATCACCTTCTTCATCTTCATCTTCATCTTCATCTTCATCCTCATCTTCATCATCCTCTTCTGCAAAAGCAAGGGACTGAAAACTTAGATTAGATAGAATAGGGTTATGAGAGGCTGGTAGAAATGGTGACACATGTCCTAAGAGATATACAATCAATAGGCATAGTATCGATTTTAGTAGTGGTATTTTTGAAGAATTCTGACTCATTATCTGCCGTGATAAAATTTTTAAAATTCTATACTTAGATCACAAAAAATCCTTTTTATGCAAGCCTTTTAGACAGGTAAGGCTTTACAGAAAGTAGAGAGATATCATACGGGTTGGGTAAAGTCAAGGATACTTTAAAAACTATTGTAAATAAAAGGTTTTGATGGGTTTTAGAGGGCTTAAAATGAGTAAATTATTATATAGTGTGGGCATGTTTTAGTCCTCAGAATTCTCAGTGATATCTAATGGCATAATGGACAATGAAAATCCCATCGCCGTACTAAAAATAGACAAAAGGCCAACAAATATTTGTGGCCATTCAGATTGTATATCACGAACTGACCATACAAAAAGAAAACCTCCGATTACCATAAGTAGAAATCCGGCCGCTCTAATTTTCCAATTCCTCATTCTTCTGTTCCGCCTCCAGCTATAGCTTTCTTTTTTCTATCTATAAGGATTAAATTTCGAATATATATTATCGAACCGAGGCTTTGCCCCACAATGAAAACGGGATCTTGGCGATGAATTGCATAGGTTAAAAGAACGATCGAACCTCCGATGCTGCAATACCAGAAAGCTAAGGGAATCGTGCTTTCACGACGTTTTTCTGAAACGATCCATTGGATAATAAATCTAGCTCCAAATAGGGCCTGCCCTACAAACCCAATTATCATCCATTGTGTTACTGTCATTTAGTTCTCCTCCTCGATAATATCATAGTTAATTTGCCTCTTTTTCATCCAACGGATTGCCATTAAATCATGTAATGAAGAAAAAAGTCGATTACGAATATTGTATTTTGATACACCGTGAAGACGCGGATGATGGCTAACCTTTACCTGGGTAACTCGAAACCCTTCCATTTTCATCAAGGTTGGAAAAAACCGATGCATGCCCTTAAACAACTTTATATTATCAAAACATTCACATCGAAATGCTTTGAGAGAACAACCTGTGTCGGCAATTTCTTCTTGGCTAAGGTAATTTCTAACGGCGTTGCCTATTTTTGAAGATACTCGTTTGATCCAGGGATCATTTCTTTTGAATCTCCAGCCACAGACAACATCAAAATCTTTCATTTTCTCGAGAAGCAGTGGGATATCTGCAGGATTATTTTGCATGTCTGCATCCAGCGTTATAAAAACTTTGCCGTTCGCGGCCTTGAAACCTGCGGCGAATGCTGCAGACTGTCCATGATTTTTACCAAATCGAATTAGTTTTAAATGAGGGTTATGTTTTTTTATTGCATTTATAATGTGAGGGCTTCCATCTACACTACCATCATCTACTAAAATAATTTCATAGCTAAGTTCAAGTTTGCTTAGCTCTTCTTCTAATTTTTCTTCAAGCGGAACCAGATTGTCGCGCTCATTGTAGACTGGGATTACTATCGAAAGATCAAGATTATTTACGTTATCCATGGGGTAAAGAAAAAGTTCAAACGAAACTAAGTTTTTTGGATTGTGCGGCTAGTTGACCACAGGCACCTAAAATGTCTGTTGCACGATTTTGCCGAATGAATGCAGAAAAGTTTTGAGCTATTAAATAATCCTGAAATTTAAAGGTTTGCCTGTCCGGTGGAGGAAGATATTTCGTTGACTCAAATGAATTAAATGGGATTAAATTAATTTTGCAGGGAATTCCCTTTAACCACTTAGCAAGCCGTTGAGCATCTTCATCCGAATCATTTATGCCTTTTAATAAAACATATTCAATAGTATGACGGCGTTGAGGTTTTAGAGGATAATTTCTAAGGCAATCCATCAAAGTTTTGATTGGATATTTTTTATTAATAGGCATTAGTTTGTCGCGGGTTTGATCATCTGTTGCATTTAACGAAATTGCCAAATTAATATGAATGTTTTCTTTTTGAAAATCTTTAATTTTATCAACAAGTCCCGATGTTGAAACTGTAACTTTTCGGGTAGAGATTCGCATTGCCTCTGGTGCGGTCATAAGTCGCAAAGCATCGACGACCGGAACTAGATTATCGAAGGGTTCACCCATTCCCATAAAGACAACATTGGTAATGGCGTCATCTTTGTCAAGGTCTTCATTTATAGAAATGCATTGCCCAATTATTTCCCCGGCTGTTAGATTTCTTTTTAAACCTAAACTTGCTGTCAGGCAAAATGAACAATTGAGGCGGCAACCGACTTGGGTTGATAGGCATAGAGTTTTTCTTGATTCAGAAGGCATCCAGACACTTTCTACCAAGGCCCCGTCATCAAGTCGCAACAAGTATTTGATAGAGCCATCTTGTGAATAGGTTTTATTTTGAATTTTAGGTAGGGAAAAGTAAAACAGGTCTTTTAGTTGGGCCCGCATAGTTTTCGACAGGTTTGTCATTTCTGAAAATTCCCGACACCCATAATGATAAACCCAGTTGAATATTTGATGAATCCGATACGGTTGCCAGTCATCAAAAATCCCCCTTAGATGAGTTTCTGAGCTGCCAATGAAATTTTGTTTATGATTTACAGCGCTCATTTTTTGAAGGACCACGAAATTAAATAAGAATATGTAATGTAAGGTTTATTTTATAAAATAAAGGCATATTATCCCACTTTTTAACTATAACAAGCTTTTAGTAAACTCAATATAACCCATTGAAAAACAATTAACTATAAAATTTGTAGGGTTTAGGAAAATTTTTCCTGATTGCAACGCCAACTAAAAAAAGATATTTTTATATCTTATTGATAAATAATGTGTCTTTTGTAATCGACTTTTGGCACATTTTCTGTATTAAAGATAATCTATGCAAATTACTAAATGTTACGAAGTACTACAGGTTGAATCAGATGCGCCTTGGCAAGTTGTTAAAAAATCTTATTATAGCCTTGCCAAAAAACTACACCCTGATTTAAATTCCTCAAATACAGACGCTGAAACAAAGCTTAAAGAAATAAATCAAGCATTTCAGATTTTAAAATCTCATTTTAGCAATCGAGCTAATACTAGCCTCGTCAAGAATGATAGAACTTTTAAAAACTGGGAAAACTTTTTTCAAAAGATTCAACAAAATCCCAACGTTAAAAAAATAAAAGATGCCTGTGCGGATTATTTGTCACGCCTCGATGAGAATGTTTTCCAATTAAATGTTCATAAAACGATTGAAATTCCAGTTTCCACAGCTAAAAGCGGCGGTAGTATTTTTATGAAATCGGGTAAGGAAAAATTTGAGGTCAAAATTCCTTCCGGAGACTGGAATCGGTTGTCTGTCAGCATCCAAGGGAAAGGGCAGTCAAGCCTTTTCAGTAAACGAAGGGGCGATTTCATACTTGACTTGCATATACCAAAGAATGGGATTGTCACACCTAGAGCTTTTTCTTCTTCCTATGAGATGAACGTTGATAGAACTAAGCTTGGTCAAGTAATGACTCTTAACTCCTCAGAAGGGCCAATACGCTTTGTTTTGCCACGGAACACTATGGAAGGACAAACGTTTTGTTTAAGGTCCCACCTTGACTCAAAACACATGCATGTCCTTACAGTACGTTTAAACTAATATAAAACTTAAGAGTAAGTGACGAGCGTGTGAATCATCACGCCACCGCTAAAGAATGCTATCAGAACGGTACAAACCACTAAGCTTAATAATGATGGTGGTGATTCTTTTTTTCTAAGCATCCATTTAAATCCTAAAATCAATGACACAACCGCCAGCAGTAAACCTGCCCAAGTAAATTGTGAAACTTGATTGCTAAATACAATGTTCTTCTCCATTTTTCCTAATATTGCGATAGACCATCCAAGGGGAAACAAACAGAAAAAGTAAGCTAGTAATAGGGAACCGTTTTCTTTAGCTTTGTATCTGGATATAAAACGTAGGCCAACAAAAACCATTACGCTCATCATTAGCCAGGCGGAGAGATCGCTTATATTCTTTTTTCGTTTTTCTGCACGGATTTGTCTTAATGCCCCTAAGACATATCTAGAAACTTCATCATCCTGCATTTCATAGAACCCATCTTCTTTTGTATCAAATGCAAAAACACGAGCGGTGGTGGATTCGGCAGGCAAGGATATGGCCCGATAGCCGTCCTTATCAGCCTTTTCGATTTCCATATAAACGATTCCAGTATCATATTTAAAATTGTATTTTTCGATTTCAACGAGTGTCCCTGCAAATCTTTTATTTTCTTGGTAAAACTTTTCCTGAATTTTCATCAAATCAAAAAGGGCCTGACGTGCCAAAACATCTGATTTTACCTCAAAAATGTTAGAGCAGGAAGCTAGGGAAAAAAGCAAAGTTAAGCTAAATAATAACCGAAATAATTTATTCATGGATTAGAGAAAAGGTTAAACGTATAAATTAGGTTGTAAGATTAGCCAAGAAGTATGAGTATACGCGCATAATAACATTTTGAGGACGGTATGTTTAGTCAATTTAAATTTGTAACAGGAAATTCTAATAAGGTAAGGGAAGCAGGGGAGATACTAAAAATTCCTTTAGAGCAAGTTGAAGTGAAGGGGTTATTTGAAATGCAAACTCAAGATCTAGATGAGTTGGTACGTCATAAATGTCAGCAGGCCTATGAGGCTTTAAAAAGTCCGGTCTTAGTAGAAGATTCTGGCCTTCAATTTAATGCATGGAAAGGATTACCAGGTGCTTTGGTAAAGTGGTTTGAAACTACAGTTGGATATGAGGGTATGCTAAAGATGTTGCAAACTTTTGATGATAGAAGTGCAACGGCCGTTTGTTGCTTGGCTATGCATGATGGAACGGGGATTCAGGTTGTTAGAGGAGAGGTGGCTGGGACTATAGCAAGTGAGATTCGCGGCCATAAAGGATTTGGTTGGGATGTTTTTTTTATTCCAGAAGGATCTATGAAAACTTACGCTGAAATGGATTCTAAAGAGAAGAATGCAATTTCGCATCGAAAAATAGCGTTGGAAAAACTAAAAATACTAATATTGGACTTAAAGAACTAGACAACTTTTTTTAATTGCTTAAAAAGGTAGCTAAAAGCCCTATGATAGGTGGTTAATTTTTTGTAAATATTTTCTGCATTCTGTTGTGGTTTTTGGGTAATGTTCTGGTAATCGTTTATCATTTCATTTATATCAAAAACTTTTTCCATCCACCCATTTGTCACTGCTATTTCAAAACATTGCTCATCGGTCTGGCATGTTAGATCTTGGCATTTGGCAAAAGACCGAATAATTTTTATAGTTATATCGTAAGTATGGCCGAATCGTTGCAAGGCTGCACCCCTAAAGTAATCAGTTTGTTCCTGCTTAATCGCTTCTTCTAGTCTTTGTAAATTCCAGTTAAAATGGGTTAGCAGAACTTGGGGTTCAGATGGGGATATATTTGTCATTAAGGTACCCAATAATTAAAAGTTCAGTATAGCAAGGAGAGCCTTTTTTGATATAAAGTTTTTGCCCATTGCCTTTACATCAACTGAAATGATATTTTATCCCAAATATTTGCATGAAAAATTTTGTTTTGATGCTTAACCTTATTCGCTGGAAATAATATGGATATTGAAACTTTGAAACAAAGTTTTGTAGATAATGGTGATCAAACCGTTACCTCAAAAGAACACGGTTTGATGTGGGTCAAAACCGATTCAATGAACGACCTGAAAAAATGGGTCAATTATCAGGATAGTGTTGATTATGTTCGTGGATTGAATGAAAAAAAATTTGCGGGATATGAAGATTGGCGTTTACCAAAACGTGATGAAATGCCAACTTTATTTAATAAGTCCTTGAGTAACACAGATCAATTTGGGAAAACGATTCATATTAGTGATAAATTTGCTTCAGGTGGAGGGTTTTCTATGGTTGCTCAGCAGGTCCCAGGACGTATGCGAACCTGGGTTTTTAACATAAGAGACGGCGAATTCAGTCATCCAGAAGGTCTTTGGACAATTACAGAGGCTGCTCGAGCGGTTCGTAAGATATAATTTAATACTAGTTAATTGGAGATAAAAAATGAGTGAGGAGCTTTACCAACCTCCAGAATGGATTTCATCCAGAGCTCATATTGCAAGTATGGAGCAATACCGCGAGATGTATGAGCAATCTATAAATAATCCCGAAGAGTTTTGGGCTGAACAGGCAAACCGTTTTTGCTGGTTTAAAAAATGGGATCAAGTGAGGGCATATAATTACGATGTGAATCAGGGAAACATTAAAATTGAGTGGTTTAAGGGAGGAAAATGCAATATTACTTCTAATTGTCTAGACCGACATCTTGAAACGAAAGGTGAACAGATTGCTATTATTTGGGAAGGAAATGAACCTGGTGAGAATATTAGCCTTACTTATAAAGAGCTTCACATGGAGGTTTGTAAATTTGCAAATGTTTTAAAAAATCATGGGGTTAAAAAAGGTGACCGAGTTTCTATATATATGCCAATGGTTGTTGAATTAGCCGTAGCCATGCTGGCTTGTGCAAGGTTGGGGGCTGTCCACTCAATTGTATTTGGAGGATTTTCCCCTACAGCATTATCAGACCGGATAGTAGACTCCTCTTGCAAAATTCTTATTACTACAGATGGTGGATATAGAGGCTCAAAACCCATTGCGATCAAATTAAATGCAGATGAAGCAATTAGACTTGCAGAAAAACAAGGTGTGCGAGTCCATACTTGTATTGTTGTTAAGCGCGTAGGAGACAAAATTCCTATAACTATGCAAGATGGGCGTGATGTGTGGTGGCATGAAGAAATGTCTAAAGCCGATCCTGCTTGTGAACCCGAAGTCATGGATTCTGAGGATCCTTTATTTATTCTTTATACTTCAGGGTCAACCGGTAAACCTAAAGGGGTGCAACACAGTACAGCGGGTTATATGATTTTTACTGCTCTGACTCACCGATATATTTTTGATTATCATAATGGAGATATATGGTGGTGTACGGCAGATATTGGGTGGGTGACTGGACATTCTTATATTATATACGGTCCCTTGGCCAATGGAGCGACGACCGTAATGTTTGAAGGTGTGCCCACATACCCTGATGCAGGTCGATTCTGGGATGTTGTGGATCGGTTAAAGGTAACTCAATTTTATACCGCGCCGACTGCAATTCGAGCTTTGATGTCTTTTGAGGAGGATTTCCCTGGAAAATACAATCTTTCCACGTTACGTGTTTTAGGGTCAGTGGGAGAACCCATTAATCCGGAAGCTTGGCGTTGGTATCATAAAAAAATAGGAAAAGGTCGTTGTCCGATTGTGGATACATGGTGGCAAACAGAAACGGGAGGAATTTTAATCACTCCATTACCCGGGTGTACGCCAACTAAGCCAGGCTCGGCGACGCTCCCTTTCTTTGGAGTTAAGCCTGTGATTATTGAGGCCGAGACGGGCAAGGTATTGCAAGGAAATGGAATCACAGGAGTGCTGGCATTAGAGGAACCTTGGCCTAGTCAAATGCGAACCATTTACAAGGATCAAGATAGATTTGAAGAAACTTATTTTAAACTCTATCCAGGATATTATTTTACAGGAGATGGTTGTCGCCGTGATGAAGATGGTTATTTCTGGATCACCGGTCGCGTTGATGATGTTATTAATGTTTCAGGTCATAGAATTGGAACAGCAGAAGTAGAATCTGCTTTGGTTTTACATGATGCTATTTCAGAGGCCGCCGTAGTTGGATTTCCTCATGAAATTAAAGGGCAGGGGATCTATGCCTATGTTTCGCTTAGAGAGGGAATTAGTGCAAATGAAAATTTAAAAAAGGACTTAGTCAATTTTGTGCGTAAGGAGATTGGGCCAATAGCAGCTCCTGATGTTATTCACTGGGCACCTAATCTTCCAAAAACTCGATCCGGAAAAATTATGCGGCGCATCTTACGAAAAATAGCCGCTAACGAAGCAGATAAATTGGGAGATATTTCTACACTTGCCGAACCTTCTGTTGTGGAAAATTTAAAGGCTTCCTACGCGAAGATGTTTTCAGGTTAGCTAAGGTAAGATCGGGATCATGGAGTTGAACGAATTCAACTCCATGAATTTTCACTCATATAAGTGAAAGAGCAAGGTACCCCTCCCCCCCCAAATGTTTGAGCTTCTGTAATACGTTAAGAACCAGTAGATTAGCTTTATTTTAAGCGAAAAGTATCCTGTGTCAATTGAAACTTTTGATTTTTTGTAAATTAATTGTATGTTAGCTAGTTGGGACACGATTTGAGAAATTTATTGGATAACGAAGCTTTTTATCTAAGGCTTTTCTTTATAAGGGCTTCCTTTGCCTTTCTTAGCCCCTTTTGAGCAGAATTGTTTAGAGGCTCGAGGCGGATGGCCATCTTAAAAGCAGCTCTTGCTTCCAATTCCCTCTTTTGTGCCAAATAGGCCCATCCTAACCCGTCGTAGGCATCAGGTTGGTCGGGCCTCATCTTTAATTCATTCATAAAATGATCAATGGCCTTTTGACTATCACCATTAATTAAATGAATCCTACCTAATTTGGTAAGAGGAGTAGTCTGAAGTTTAAAAGGGCCAATTGCATTTTTACCAGTGATCAGTTCGAATACCGGTTTTGGTTTTGGGTTCAGGGTTAGACAGTGTTTGAACATCTTTTCAGCTTCTTGAAGATACCCAAGTTGGTAGTTTATATACCCTAGTCCCTTGCGTGCCTCAGATCTATGGGGTTGCATTTTTAAAGATTTTTTAAACATTGCCATCGATTTATTAATTTTTCCGTTTTGAAAGTAGGTCCAACCTAATGAATTGTAAACCTGCCATCCAAAACGCTCTTTTTCAATTAATTCAATAAATTTTTGGGTTAGTGCGAAATCAGGATCCAAGGAGATAGCTTTTAAAAAATATTCTATAGCTAAATCTTGATTTCGGTTCTTATAATGGACCCAACCCAGAGCCATATAGGGTGAGGCTAATAAAGGGTGTTCTTTTAATACTTTTTCAAAATAAATCTTGGCAATTTGAGGATTTTCACTTTGTAAAATAGCCCAGTCTAATTTGTAAGCAAGCTCTTTATTACCTGGATCGTGGCTAAGTGCGGTTTCTAAATAAGGGATAGCATCTCGAAACTCATTAATAGCGTATAAAGATAATCCCAAACCCTTTGAAGCGTCGATTTTGTAATCTTCATGCCGGACCGATTTTATAAATTTTTGGATAGCATAACCATATTGTTTCTTTTTATATTGGCTCCAACCCAACCCGTTATAGGCGTGAGCAATATGAAATTTTTCTGAAGGCCAATTAACATCTTCCTGCACGTAATCATAATAAATTAGAGCAGCAGTTTTATAATCGCCTTGTTTTAAAGCTTCATCAGCTTTATAAAGATGTTTATCGACTGCTTTTATAATTTGTTCCAAGCCATTTAATGCTATAGGATTATTTGGTTCTTTTTCTAATGCCTCTAGAAAATAAGTTTTGGCTAGATCATACTCCTGCCTTGCTAATGATATTTTGCCATGTTGATTGTAAGGGTGTGCCCAGTTTTCATATTTAAACAATAATTCATCTAGTTTTTCTTTTGCAAGGCGGTACTTGCCCAAGTCAAGATAGTATTGGGCGTATGAAGCTTGTTGTTTTTTTATTTCTCTTATTGTAATTAATCCTTTGATTGCACCAATAAATTTAGGATAAAGCTCTAGGATCTCTTTGAATACTTTTTCAGATTGGTTAACTTTTTTGGCCTTCAGCAAACTCCATGCAAGACCATTTACTGAATCGAGATCTGGGTTTTTATTTAAGGAAAGAGCCTCAAATAAATTCATAGCTTTTGTGTATTTCCTTTGATAGTAAGCTTTCCAGGCTGTTTCTAATTCAGAAGTTTCTTTTTTGACTGGTAATCCTAAAAGAATGCTTCGATAACGTGGGGATTCATCAGGCAAAGTAAATATGGATATTGATTCCGCACCAGAAGGTACTATTTGCCACATTGTATCTGAATTTGAATGCTTCCATTGATTCCACATCGTGATAATATTTTCAATTTTATTACCATCAAAAATTTGAATCAATTCTTGTTTTGCAAGATCTTCTCGTTTTTGTTCGAGATAAACGAAAGCCCGACCTTTATGACCTTCGTATGTATCAGGCATCAATATTTCTGCACGGTCAAAATGTTCAAGAGCTTTTTCATAATGCTTTAGGCTAAAATAACACCAGCCCATGCCTATTAAAAGAATTGGGTTTTTTTTGTCAAATGTATGGGCTTGGCTAAAGGCAATAACTGCTTTGTCATAACGTTTTTGGAAAAAATAGGTCCAGGGTAATAGATTAAGAGCGCGTAAGTCTCCGGGACGATTTGCTAAACTCTTTTTTAAATAAAATTCAGCTGCCGCAAAATCTTGTCGGTTAAACTGATTCTGTGCGAATTGGAAATCCTGATCTTGTTCGTTTCTTGTAATGGGTGATTTTTGGGCAATAGAAACGATGCCATTCTTTGTCGCCTTGATTGCTTTTTTTAACGCTGTGATGGGTGATTTTTGGGTGATAGAAACGATGCTATCAGTTGCTCCCTGGACTTTTTGTTTCAGGGTGGTGCAACTTATCCCGTAAAATATTAGGAATATAAATATACAGATTTTAGTAAATCGACTTTTCATAACTTTTATTTGTTACTTAGTATGATAAAACAGCTTTTCTCATTATTTATCGGTACTTAAAAAATATTTTTAAGAGAATAATTTGATAATTGGTAGATTTTCTTAATATATGGGTGTTAATAAGGTAATATTCACTATTTATGCGATTATTTTTTTGATAAATTCAGTTAAAATGTTATTATTCGAAACTTTTATAATCCCTGCTAAAACAATGCACTTTTTAAAATTAATCACAATTTGTCTGTTTATTTGTTGTTTATATGCATGCTCTGATCCGCCAGCAGATAAATCTGATGATTCTTTGCATCCTAGTCTTTCCGAATTGCCTGAGGTTATAGAGGAGTACAGCCAATTATCTGATCAAAGGGTGATTCCAGTAAAGCTTAATCCAAAAGATCAAGAAAAAGCAGATAAGGCACCCGATGGAATGGTTTTCATCAAAGGTGGGTGCTTTGTCATGGGAAATGATTATACCCAGGAAGATGAAAAACCAGAGCATGAGGTTTGCTTGAATGATTTTTATATGGATAAATTTGAAGTAACTCAGGCACGGTGGGAAAATTTGATGGGTTTTAATCCTTCAAAGTTTATAGGTGCGGATTTACCGGTTGAGCAAGTCAATTATGAAAATGTTCAAAAATTCATTAAAAAATCGGATGGTGCGTGTAGGTTGCCATCAGAAGCGGAATGGGAGTATGCGGCCAGAGGTGGTGCAGATAAGCGGTATTTTTGGGGGAATATGGTCAATGAAAATTATACTTGGTATGAAGATAACTCTGATCAAAGCACGCACCCAGTAGGATCAAAGGCACCCAATCAATACGGTTTGTACGATATGATGGGAAACGTATGGGAGTGGGTAAATGACTGGTATGAGCCTTACTACAAAATTCGTACCAAAGACAATCCCATTGGGCCGCAAGCTGGCGAATCCAAAATAGTCCGTGGGGGTTCTTTTACTTCTTCAGCAGGAGCCTTACGTATAACAAACCGAGTATGGCTACATCCAAAAAATAAAGTATTCCCTAAAGTAACCACATACGGTCAAATCATGAACGAAGTGTATAACTATATAGGCTTCCGCTGCACGAAATCTATTTTTTAAATATGAACCTATGAGAATTTAAATTGGTTGGTTGTAGCTTTGAGTTTTGTTAGCGGCATTCGCTGCAAAGGCCAAACATGTCTAGTTTGTGGGAAGTTATAGTAAAACCATTCCGACTTGCAACTTCTTCTTGGAATTTTTCTATAAGCGGGTGATTGAATTCGATAATTTTTCCACATTCTGTGCAAATCATGTGGTCGTGATGGCTATGCATGTATTTATGTTCATATCTTTTTTGCCCATCCCCAAAATCTAGTTCAGAGGCAAGATTACTTTGGACTAGGAGAGCTAAAGTACGGTAAACCGTTGCTAGTCCGACTTTTGGTTCTGTAGCTATTACAAGGTGATAGAGTTCCTCTGCACTTACATGATTTTCGCATTCAATAAATGCGTTGAGTACTACACGACGTTGTTTAGTGATCTTTAGCTTGTTCTGGCTTATATAATCTTCCAGCACTTCCAATTCTTTGCTAGCCATACTTTGCTCTTTTGGGTTGGTTTAAAATTAAAAAGCTTTGCCAATTTAGCATGGTAACTAGACACGGTCAATAATACTAATACTTAATAAAATGTGGATAGCTTAATTTAAAGGATTATAATTATTTATTTCAATCTGTTTTTCTATTTCAGTAGATAAATTGTTAACTTTCACCTCTTGTTGTTCACTATTACTCATGTTTTTTAAAATATATTTACCAGATTTTATTTCACTTTCTCCGATAATTAATGTAAAGCGACAATTGGATTTATTTGCTTTTCGCATCTGGCTTTTCATGCTTCCCAATTCATAATCTCTTTCAACTTTAATTCCCTTAATTCTTAGTTTATGCGCTGCTTGAAACCCAGCTATTTTAGCAGTAGCACCCAAGCAAATTAGAAAGATATCAGGGTTCTTATCGGGCTCTTCATTAAAAGGGGTTAAAGAAATTAGGCGTTCCAAACCTAATGCAAACCCAAAGCAAGGAGTAGGAGGGCCAGAAAGTTCTTCGACTAAGGTGTCATATCGACCACCACCGCAAATTGCATTTTGTGCGCCTAATTTATCTGAGGTTACTTCGAAAGCGGTCATATTATAGTAATCCAATCCTCTTACCAAATTTGTGTTTATAGCGTAAGGTACTTTTGAAATATCCAATAAAGACCGCACCTCATTAAAGTGTTCCTGGCTTGTTTTATCTAGGTGATCAATCATTTTAGGAAGGCCTTGTGCTATTTTTTGGCATTGTTCGGATTTGCAATCAAGAACACGCAATGGATTTCTCTTGTAGCGGTTAAGACAGTTTTTACAGAGGTTATTCAAATGCTTTTCTAAAGTAGATTTTAGAGTCCCTATATATTTAGGCCGACAATTATGGTTGCCCAAGCTGTTAATTTGAAGTTGTATGTCATCCAGACCCAATTCTCTAAAAAATTCCATTAACAGGGTCATAACCTCCACATCGATAGCAGGATTAGATGATCCCATCGCTTCTACACCAATTTGATAGAATTGTCTCAATCTTCCGGCCTGAGGGCGTTCAT
>CAYYIR010000032.1:0-13406 GCA_964471995.1 uncultured Nitrospina sp.
TAGAAAGCATTGTTCCGGAGCCAGAAGATCTTTTAGAAAGAATGGCGCCAAGTGCTTTTTCTGACAAAGAAAGACGTCCGCATACTGCGGATGAAATTCAAGAAAATATCAATTCCATGACTGACCCATCCTCCCTTTTGTCTGCCCGTTATAAGGATTCACATTTTCAGGAAATGGACTTTGAAAATAATGAAGATCGTTTCATTCAAGTCACTGGAAAGCAGGTTCGTCACATCCTAGAAAAGTCGTTGGATACATCCCTGCAGAAAGAGGTTTCAGGGATGTCAGAAATAATTATAAAAACTGTTAGAGAGGTTGTTAGGGAAATTGTTCCGGATATTGCCCGATCCGTGATTCGTGAAGAAATTGATAAAATTAAAAGAATTTAACCCCTTTCTTTATTTGTAATTTTTTGGTAAAAAGCACGATCCCATAAATTAATTTGTAGCTCCCTTCGTAATGTAAGGATAAATTTTCCTCGATCAGAATGGATTTTCAAGTTTTCTGTTGCAAGTGATTTTTTAATGATTCAATTAGATAAACAATACGAACCCGGTGAAGTTGAAAAACGCTGGGGACGATTTTGGGAAGAAAAAAATTTTTTCCATGCAGATGAAACCAGGAAATCCCCTGCTTTTTCTATAGTCATTCCCCCACCTAATATTACCGGTCGGTTACATATCGGTCATGCGTTCAATAATACCCTTCAAGACATCCTTGCTCGTTGGAAAAGAATGCAGGGTTTTAATGTTTTGTGGCAGCCAGGTACTGATCATGCTGGAATCGCTACTCAGAATGTAGTCGAAAGGCAATTACGCGAAGAAGGAACTAACCGACAGAAACTTGGTCGGGGACCTTTTGTCGAGCGTGTTTGGGAGTGGAAAGAGGAGTTTGGCGGTACTATCAATAAGCAATTGCAAAAATTGGGGTGTTCGTTGGATTGGGAACGCGACCGTTTTACAATGGATGAGGGTTTATCGAAAGCGGTTCGGGAAGTTTTTGTGACTTTATATGAAGAAGGTCTTATTTATAAGGGTGACTATATTATCAACTGGTGTCCCCGTTGCCATACAGCACTTTCTGACTTGGAGGTAGAACATCAAGAAGAGCAGGGGCATTTATATCATTTAAAATATCCTTTTAAAGAGAGTGAAGATTTTCTCGTTATAGCTACTACGAGGCCCGAAACTATGTTGGGTGATACGGCAGTTGCAGTAAACCCTAAAGATGAGCGCTATCATAAGTTTAAAGGCGCAACTCTTGTTCTGCCTGTTTTGAGTCGCGAAATCCCATTGATCGAAGATAGCTATGTAGACACAACTTTTGGCACCGGTGCATTGAAAGTGACGCCTGCCCATGATCCAAACGATTTTGAATTAGGTAAACGGCATCGGTTGGAAACCATAAATGTTATGCATCCTGATGGAGTTATGAATTCCCTCGCTAGTTCTGCTTATGAGGGATTGGATCGATTTGAATGTAGAAAAAAATTAGTTGGTGATTTACAAGATTCCGGGGTGCTTGTAAAAATTGAAGATTTAAGTCATTCAGTAGGTCACTGTTATCGCTGCCGAACAGTGGTAGAGCCTTATTTATCGAAGCAATGGTTTGTGAAAGCTAAACCTCTTGCCGAACCAGCTATGCAAGCGGTACGGGATGGCAGTATACAAATCGTCCCAAAATTTTGGGAAAATACCTATTTTGAATGGATGGAGAATATACGCGACTGGTGTATTTCGCGTCAAATTTGGTGGGGGCATCAGATTCCAGCTTGGAATTGCCAAGCTTGTGGTGAAATCATAGTGGTAAGGGAAACCCCAGGTTCCTGCTCAGCTTGTTCATCAAAAAATTTGGTTCAGGAAACGGATGTGTTGGACACTTGGTTCAGTTCTGCTCTCTGGCCTTTTTCGACTTTAGGTTGGCCGGAAAAAACGGAAAGCCTACAACGTTTTTATCCAACATCTGTGCTTTGTACTGGATTCGACATCCTTTTTTTCTGGGTTGCCCGAATGATTATGATGGGTATCAAGTTCATGGATGAAGTTCCTTTTCGTGATGTTTATATTCATGCTCTAATAAGGGATGCTGAAGGACAGAAAATGAGTAAGACCAGGGGCAATGTGATTGATCCGTTGGAAGTGATGGAGCAATACGGGACCGATGCTTTGCGTTTCACTCTTGCCGCTTTTGCAGCACAGGGAAGAGACATTAAATTGGCTGAGGATCGTATAGAAGGTTATCGCAACTTCTGTAATAAACTTTGGAATGCATCGCGATTTGTTCTTATGAATCTGGATGATTATAAAGGGTCGTGCATACTTGATGAAAAAGCCAACCTTTCCACGGCCGATCGCTGGATTTTGAGTCGGTTGCACCGTGCGACGAAAGAGGTCAATGAGTCTTTAGAAGCATTTCGCTTTAATGATGTTGCTTTGACTATTTATAAATTTATTTGGAACGAATATTGTGATTGGTATATAGAGTTTTGTAAATCTAAATTGTCCAATCCTGGGCCTGAAAGGGTTGCTGCACAAAATGTGTTGATACATGTTTTAGATTCAGCGCTCAAGCTTTTACATCCGTTTATGCCATTTATTACAGAAGAGATTTGGCAAAAGTTACCTCAGAGTGAAGAGAGTATCATGGTTAGTGCGTTTCCGGAGTGTCGGGAGTCGTATCTTAATGAATCTGTAGAAAAAGAAATGGCATTAGCAATGGAAGTCATTACGGGCGTTAGAAATATTCGGGGCGAGATGAATCTAAACCCAGGGTTGAAATTAAACGTTTTAGTAAAGACCCAGAACGATGAAATAAAAAAAACTTTACAAGATCAGAGCTTGTATATAAAGGAATTAGCCCGTATTGAACAGTTCGAAATGGGCTCAAATATTGAAAAACCCAATGTATCGGCCTCCTCAGTGCTAGGGGGTATGGACCTGATTATTCCCCTTGAAGGGATAATGGATTTTCAAGAAGAACGTAATCGGGTAGAAAAAGAGTTGAAAAAAATTGAAAAAGACCTCATATTCTTAGATAAGAAACTATCCAACCCCAATTTCGTAAAGAAAGCACCTGCCGAAGTTATCGAAAAAGATGAGCAAAGAAAGAAAACTCTTTCTGAAAAGCAGGTTAAGCTTCAAATTCATTTGAAAACTATAGAACAAGCTATATGTTAACCTCCGAATGGGAATTGAATTATCCTTACCTTTCCAAACCTTATGGATGCTAAGACAGGTCCCCTAAAGCGAGATGAGATTCCCGAGCAAGCCCAATGGGATTTGTCAGGGTTGTATTCATCAAGCGAAGATTGGGAGAATGATTTTAAGTTACTAGAAGCCGATTTACCGCAATATGGCAGCTTTCAAGGTACGCTTTCACAATCATTTTTAAAGCTCAAAGAATGTATTGAGTTTGATATGGTTTTTTCGAGACGGATTGAAAAACTTTATACCTTTGCGCATTTGAAAAATGACGAAGATAAAACAAATAGTTTTTATCAGAAAAATTTTGAAAAGGTGATGAGGCTTCTTAGCGAAGCGGGCAGTGCGTCCAGCTTTATGCGCCCCGAAATTATGGGTATTCCACAAGAGAAAATGTCAGGGTTTCTACAAGAGAAAGAAATGGCATTTTACAAATTTCACCTCGAGCAGATTTTACGCTATCGTGAACACACCTTGACAGATAAGGAAGAAAAACTTCTTGCGGCATCTGGAGAAATGGGAAGGGCAGCTCGGGATGCATTTGATATGCTGGATAATGCAGATTTGCAGCTTGGAGAAATAGAAGGTGAAAATGGTGAGCTGCTAACTTTAACCCATGGTAATTTTCAGAGTCTGATGCAAAGCTATAATCGCAAGCTAAGAAAAGATGTTTTTCATGCTTATTATAAGGGTTATGAGTCGCATCGTTTTACATACTCCTCCTTACTTTCTTCTAGTGTGAAAAAAGATTTATTTTATTCGCGGTCCAGAAATTATGCGGGTTATCGAGCTAAAGCATTATTTTCTGAAAATATTAATGAAGAGGTTTATGACAATCTGATTGAGTCAGTCCATCAAAACCTAAAGCCTCTTTATAGATACTTTGATTTAAGAAAGCGTTTATTAGACCTTGATGACCTTCATATATATGATTGTTCTGTACCTCTAGTTAAAAATATTAAATGGCATATGCCCTATGAAGATGCTGTTGAAAAAATCAAGACAGCTCTGCAACCTTTGGGTGCAGAATATGTTGATCTGATGAGCCAAGGTCTTTTACAGGATAGATGGACAGATCGTTATGAAAATAGGGGGAAAAGAAGCGGTGCTTATTCTTCTGGTTGCTACGATTCAAACCCGTTTATTCTTATGAACTATAAAGAGGATAATATTAATAGTGTCTACACCCTGGCTCATGAAGCGGGCCATTCCATGCATTCTCTCTATTCAAGAAAAAACCAGCCTTATTTGTATTCTGATTACACAATTTTTGTTGCAGAAGTTGCCTCAACGTTTAATGAGTCATTATTGACAAAGTTTTTTCTTTCTCAGGATATTGATAAAGATATGCGGATTTACTTACTTTCTCGCGAAATTGATAACTTTCGTGGTACGCTATTTAGGCAAACAATGTTTGCTGAGTTCGAACACAGAGTTTATCAGGCTGCAGAAAACAATCAGCCTCTGACCATTGAAACTTTTCAGGAAATTTATAAGAGTTTATTGGAACTCTATTTTGGTCCGGGCATTATTTTGGATGACTGTCTTTCGCTGGAGTGCTTTCGAATACCCCATTTCTATTTCAGTTTTTATGTATACAAATACGCCACGGGAATTTCCGCTGCTTATGCGTTGGCAGATCGTGTGCTTTCCGGGGGTGAGCAAGAGTTAAACAATTATCTTAATTTCCTTAAATCCGGTGGCTCCAAATACCCTATTGATTTGTTAAAAGATGCTGGAGTCGATATGTCTTCCCCGGAACCTATATGTATAGCGCTATCAAAATTTTCAGCCTTAGTGGATGAGCTTGAAAATTTGAACTAATAAATAGATTGTTTGTAAAATTTAACTCATTCATAAAGGAAACATTTAAAAATGCGTAATAACTCCAAACTCCCGCAATCTTATATAAATAAAGGAATACCGTTTTGAGTAAAACAGGACAGTTTCAGAAAAACGGAGGAAACAAGCAAAGACGGAACTCCTATAACCGTCAGGAGAACTCTTCCTCCTCAAAACCAAAACAAAATGGTAATTCTAGTTCTGGAAAATCTAGTTCGAGAAACTCGAACTCTAGAAAAACCACTTCCCGGAAAAAGGCGATTCATCCTTGGGTATCCTCAGGGCCAGAATCATCACAACTTTTGACATCGCATATTTCGATGGTAAACAAAAATCAATCGGGAAATGGTGGCAATACTCGTAATAAACCTCAAGGCCAGAAAAGGCGTAATGCTTCCCGCCAGCAAAGGGAAAATGCGAATAAGAGTAGTGCTAGGAATAGGAATAACTTTGATAGGACTAAAAAGAGTAATGGCCAAAATCCTTCCGATGTTAATATGTCAGCGGAAAAGAGTTTTACTACTTCAAACTCTGAGAAAAAATTATTAGGAAACTTAGATGCTTTTAGCTTGTTTTGTGCTTATCACTTAGGAATAGGACCGAATAAGGAATACAAGCCTTCAAATATTAATGAGGTCGCTCGACGTTTCGGTCATGATCAGGGTCTTATTAAGCAGGCTTTGAAAGAGTGCAATATGGATTCGGCATCTTTACTTGATAAGGATTTCGATATGGCGTTGGCACAATTGGATATACAAGTTGCTCCAGAAGGCATTGATAAAATGGAACTAGCAAAATCAATATACGAAGATTTTCTTAAAGCGCCCAATGTGAAAAGGGATTGGAAAAAAATTATCGAAGAAGATCGTAAGGAAAATAGAAAAATTTTTGGCTGATTAAGGTTATCTCATTTCCCTAATATAAGTTATTTGCTTCAGGGTGTTGGGGTTTCTGACTGCAGGCGGTTTGTTTTATACCCGCCAAACATAGTTCCAGGGAGCACTCGCCGAAAACTTAGTCCTTTTTTGAGAATCTGGTCTTGAATTTTTTTTGCCCTCCTATTGGAACATTTTAAGTCATTCATCAAAATCGAAAAAGCAAACAACTCGCCTTCCTTGGATTCAAAAAAACCCGATAACGAACTAACAAAATTAAGAGTTCCGGTTTTTACTCTTGCTTTTCTGGAACTTTTAACTTTTCGCATTCTGTTTTTTACATTTCCATCTACACCCATTATTCCTAGTGCCGCAACAAACTCAGGATAAACAGCTAGGTCATTCTTTACATTTCGCAAGATGTCTACCAATATTGTGGGAGAAAGGCGATTTTTACGGGATAAGCCGGAACCGTCAAAAACGGCGTACTTATTTGGTTCAATGCTGATTTCTTTCAAATATTTTTTAAAGACATCCAGCCCTTTTTTTGTGGTACCAGGTTGACCAAAATGTTCGACCCCAATTGTTTTTACAATTTGTTCTGCAATAAAATTATTGCTGAATTTATTTAGGCCGCGAAGCGCTAATGCTAGGGGTTCACTTTCGTGTGAATATATTTCAACTGCATTTCCTGGAAGATTTCCTGTCTTTAATTTGCCGTTAAACTCTATTCCTGCAAGTTTAATATAAGATTTGAATGCATTCAGCGTGTATTGAGTGGGATTAGTAATATTCAAAAAATACTGTGCGCGAGGCTGTCCCAAGTTTATCCCTCCCGAAACATGAATCAGATCATGATCCTCTTTTTCTATCCTATTTACAATCAATCGATTGCGTGTTCCGGGTCTCAGGGTGCGCGCATTATTTTCGACTTTAATGTATTTGTTATCGGGCTCAATAACGATTATTGGACGGCCTCCGATTTTTTCCCCAGGGGCAACATAAACTTTTACAGTATTAAAATTAAATGATAGCGCTCCAAGTGGAGCTTCATAGGCTTGAGCTCCAGGGTTTTTTACCCATGTTTTAAGCCGTTTTTTAGCATCGAAGAATGAATCATCGCCAATTATATTCCCTTCTATTTTCTTTATGGGTAGATTTCTTAACTCATTTACTAAAAGCCACAATTGTTCAGTAACTAGTTTGGGATCGCCTGATCCTTTTATGTAAAGGTTGCCTTTGAGATTAGAATTTTCCAAAACTCCATCGGTATAGAGGCGGGTATAAAAACGATAATTATGACCAAGATATTTTAATGCTACTGCGGTGGTGAGAATTTTTGCGTTAGAAGCGGGAATAAATAATTGATCGCTACGGACTTCATATAAAGTTTCTCCGCGATCCAAGGAGTAAATTTTTATTCCGTAATTATTTTTTCGAAGGCAGGGATTTGAAAGTATTTTATTGACCGACTTTCGAAACGAACTCACCCCTTCCTCAGCAACTTTGGCAAAGGAAAAAATTGGTGCAGAAATAAATAAGATGGTGAAAAGCAGAGTGATTAGATTACTATGAGAAATATTTCTAGTCATTAATGAAAATTCTACTCTGTAAAAATAAATTTTACAATTGACAATTGGTTTGTAATTAGGGAGTCTAGGTTTTATTTTGAATTCCCTTGTATTATATAAAAGGAAACCCTTCATAATCAGCTTTATTTATATCAAATACGGTATCATTGGTATCTATTTGAAAAAGGTAAAATGGTATGAATTCGTCTGCTCATTCATTGTCGCAGGCCGATTGTTGTCCAGCATTTTAATTTATAAGAATTTTGTAAAAAAATTAATAGAGAAGAACTAAAATTTTATGAGCTATGATCTTATTGGCATAGGAAACGCTTTGGTCGATATCGAGGTTCAGGTAGATGATGTTTTTATTGAAAATGCTTCAGTGACCAAGGGCGGAATGACATTGTCTTCCATAGAAGATCAAAATAAAATCTTGGCATCTTTGCAATCCAAGCCTAAAAAAATTTCCTCTGGTGGTTCTGCGGCAAATACAGTGCATGGTGCCAGTGTTCTTGGAGCAAAATCTTATTATCTGGGGCGTGTTGCCAATGATTCAAACGGAAAACACTATACAGAAGATATGAAAAATTGTGGCGTCGGTTTTAGCGGACCTGGTTCAGATGAAGAGGGGACGGGAACCTGTGTGATTTTGGTCACACCGGATACGGAACGAACCATGCTAACTAACCTTGGTGTTTCTTCTTCTCTCCATTTGGATAATATAGATGACACAATTGTCAAAAACGCACGAGGTGTTTATATAGAAGGATATTTGTGGACAGGTGATAACACTCGTGAGGCAGGGCAATATATGGCCAGAATTGCTAAAAAAGAAAGGATACCTGTGTCTTTTACTTTAAGCGATGCTTTTGTTGTTAATTCATTCAAAGAAAGCATTGTTGAATTTATACAATGGAATGTTGATATCCTTTTTTGCAATGAGGTAGAAGCTCAGGCGATTACAGGGGAAACCGATTTCATTGCAGCCTATGAAAAACTGCAGGCTATGGTCGATACGGTATTTCTGACACTTGGGTCGAAAGGTTCTTTGGTTGGTAAAAACGGTTTGAAACAGACGCAAGTACAAACTTTTCCAGTTCATGCCGTAGATACAACAGGAGCCGGGGATCTTTTTGCTGCAGGCGCTCTTTATGGGCTATTGAAAGATTATTCTCTGGAAGAATCGGCCATCTTAGGTTCCTATTGCGCTGCGCAAGTTGTTTCACATATGGGAGGGCGACTGCCACTTCATGCACACACTGATGCTATAAAAATTCTATCAGAATATAAAAAACTCTATCCCAATGGAGGTGAGTTATGAAAAATATTCTCTATTTTAGTGTGGTGATGCTTTTGTTATTGTCTTTCATAGGCTGTGCTTCGGTGGGAAAAGATTTTGACAGTAAGAAAGTCAAAAATATTAAAAATAATGTGACAACCCAACTGGAAATCATCGACTGGTTTGGAGTGCCATTTAAAGAAGGAACTGAAAATGGTTATACAATGTGGACTTATCAGATCGACAAATGGCGTGCATTAGGGAATATGGAGTCGAAAGGGCTTGTCATTCTTTTCGATGAACAAAATAAAGTCAAAGCATATCGCTACGAGTCCAACCATTGACAATACAATTATTGTTAAGAACAAGTCTAAAGATTTATTGAAACAAGCCGGTATAATTCCAAATTAATTTTTGATAATTACCAGTTTCTAACGACAGCATGCTGATACAATTTGATGCGTAAAACTTCCCTTATTATCTACGATTTTGATGGAACGCTAGTAGATACTCTTTTTGACATTGCCGATTCGGTTAACCTCTCTCTTGTAGATCTTGGCTTGCCTGAACTACCCCGGCAAACAATTCGTAAATATGTAGGTAAGGGGGTAGAACACTTGATGACGCAAACGTTAGAGGATTCATCCTTCCAGGATATTCCCAGAGCGGTGGCTCTGTTTAAAAAACATTATTCGGAAAATCTGGTCAAGCACACTGATTTTTATCCATATGGCAGAGAAATTCTTGAACATTTTAAAAATAAAAAACAGGCAATTTGTTCAAATAAGCCGGAAATGTTTGTGCGCAGAATTTTAGAGTCATTGGATGGGTTGCAACATTTTCAAACTATTGTTGGTGGTGATAGTGTGAAAACCAAAAAACCTCATCCTGAAGGCTTGAAACTTATATTAAAGAAATCAAAAGTGTTACCTGATGAGGCTGTTTTAATAGGTGACAGTCCAGTAGATATCGAGACAGGGAAACGAGCAGGCGTTTACACCTGTATAGTGAATTATGGATTGGGATTACCAGAAGAAATTGCTGTAGCTAGTCCCGATTGCTCAGTTGATTGCCTCTCTAGGCTAAAAGAAATTTTCTATTAATAGCAATCAATAAAATAATCTATTCCCTCATATTGGTAATTAGTTTATTTCCTCTAATACTAGGCAACTGTTGACTTTATAAGGGGTAGTTTCTACAATGCCTCCTTCCTATGAAATCCAAAAATATTTATCTTATCGCGATTTGCGGCACCGGCATGGCCGCACTAGCTGGATTGCTCAAAAAAGCGGGGCATCGTGTTAACGGGTCAGATGCTAATATTTATCCTCCTATGAGCACGCTTTTAAACGATGCGGGTATTAAAATCTTTTCTGGCTATAAAAAGGAGAATATTTCCAAAGATATTGATTTAGTAATCGTAGGAAATGCTGTGCCAAAAACAAATGAAGAGGTACAGGCGGTTTTAAAAGCGGGTATTTCATATACGTCGTTTCCAGCGTCCCTTGCGCAATTTTTTCTAGAAGGACGAAAGTCTCTTGTAGTGACAGGCACTCACGGTAAGACTACAACGACTTCTTTATTAAGTTGGGTTCTAGAGTCGGCTGGAAGGAAACCGGGGTTTATGGTTGGAGGTTTATTAAAAAATTTTGACACCAACCACAAAGTTCCACAAGGTGAATACTTTGTGACGGAAGGCGATGAATATGACAGTGCCTTTTTTGATAAAGGCCCTAAATTTCTTCATTATCGACCTGATGCTTCGATATTAACCAGTATCGAATTCGATCATGGTGATATTTTTAGTGACTTGGATCAAATCAAGAAGGTATTTCGCGATTATGTTGGCCTATTGAAAGCGGATGGCGTTTTGCTGGTGAAATCGGACGATAATAATATTAGGGATGTGGTGAAGTCGGCCTCTTGTAATATTGAAACCTATGGTTTCCAAGAGAGTGCAGATTGGCATATTGACGGCTATCGATTTGAAAAAGGGTATGGTCATTTTAGTTTGTCATTTAAAAATAAACATCGAGGCGATTTTAAATTGGCAATGATGGGTCGACATAATGCAGAAAATGCAACAGCGGTCGCGGGTTTATGTTTTAATTTGGGCTTAACCGCAGACGAAATAAATAAAGGGTTCAAAACTTTTAAAGGGATCAAGCGCAGACAGGAAATAGTGGGCGAAAAAAATGGAGTAATAGTTATTGATGATTTTGCTCATCACCCTACAGCGATTAATTTGACTATTGATGCAGTAAAAAAAGCTTACCCTAAACAACGTGTTTGGGCGATTTTTGAGCCCAGATCAGCAACATCACGAAGAAAAATTTTTGAAGAATCTTTCCCAGTAAGTTTTTTGAAGGCAGATCAAGTTATCCTTGCCGAGTTATTTTGTCCAGATAAAATAAAAGAGGAGGAAAGGCTAGATGTAGAGGCGGTTGTGGTCTCGATTCGTAATTTGGGTGGCGTAGCTTACTTTATTCCTAACGTCGATGATATAGTAGATTATATAATTAAAAATTCTAGGCAGGGTGATGTGATTCTTATTATGTCTTCCGGTGGGTTTGATGGGATTCACCAAAAAATTTTAAAAGAACTATAAACTTTTTCTAAATTTGATCTGTATAAAGGTTTGATGGATAAGAAATATTTCGGACAAATCAAGTTAGGCCTGATTCAAAGAGGTCTTGCTATTCCCACTCTTATACAGGGGCTTGAGGAAGTGTCGAGTGGACTTTGTTCTGGGAATCCAGGGGAAGAAATAACGCTGGCATTGAGCGAAGACTTCATCGTTAAAACTTCGTTAAACCCTCCTGATAAGGACGGACCTAAATTGATAGCGCAGGAAGATCGCCTTCGTCTATTCATGGAAGAGGGTGAAACGGATGTAAGTGTTATTCCTGTACCTGAATTTCTTAAGCAGCAATTAAAAAAACGTACCCCGGTTTCAGAAAATATTTGCCTAGATGGGTATTGTTTTAATATTTTTCTCCGCGCATTTGGGAAGGGAAACAAATTGAGCATGCCTATAGATGTTATTCTTTCGGTAATCCAGACAGCGTTTGAAGAAGGTGCTGCCGATTTGGTTCAGTTGAATATGGATTATAGCAATGAAGATGACCGGGGATTTCAAAGACTGGCGCCATTGGTAGAGTCCATCAAAAAACGCTTTAATACTTTTGTGGCTTTGAAAGGTTTTCCTCCTTTAGATAAAAACACACTTGATCATGTTTATGCATCTGGGTTTGATATCTTAAATTTCCCTCTCGATGGATTTTATGGGACTGTGAATTCAAAAAAAATCATGGGTGCTGAAAAAATTTATGAGGCTTTGGAATATGCATCCAGTGTTTTTTCACCAGGGACGGTTTGGACTGATCTAATTCTTAGTCCAGGTTCTCAAGATAAATTTAAAGATGTTATAGATCGTCTGACTGATTCGGGAGTTATTCCATTAATTCATATGCAGCGAGATAGTGTGACAGAATCTTCAAACTATCCAAATCTTGTGAAACTTGCGGATCACATGGATCAGGCAATTCAACGCAATAATATCCCTCTCAAATGGTTATATCCAGCTTGCCGGTTTCTAAGTCCACTGGACACCCGATTTTTCACGGAAGACCCCTTGAAAGCCAGGCTTGCAGTCACGCCTGTATACCGTTCTGGACTTGGGAAGACGACTTCCGCAGGGTTTGCGGCAATACGCCGAAAACTACGGATTCGTAATGTGAGTGACTCCTTTGAATCTGCCGGTTTATAACAAGCTGGTAACAGTCTGAAATCAATTTTGTGATTAGTTGACCAATACCTAGTGGCCAGGGTTTTAACTTTTACTGGTACAAACCAGAGCCCTTTGTTAGGCTATTAACATGGATGATAAAATAATAGCTCAAGAAAAATTCCCTGAAGTTCCGCTTAAAAAACTGGAAACACTGTGGCTGCAAGTAGGCGGTACGCTTTGTAACCTGGAGTGTAAGCATTGTTTCATCAGTTGTAGCCCAACGAATAACACCATCAAGATGATGACGCTGAAACAAGTAAAAGAGAGATTGCATGAATCCCGAGAAATAGGTGTAAAGGATTACTACATAACTGGTGGTGAAGTTTTTATTAATCCGGAAATTTTTGAAATTCTTGAAGCTATTTTGAGTTATGGCCCTCTTGATGTCCTTACTAATGGAACGCAAATCACCTTTGAAAAAGCAAGACGTCTCAGAGAAATTCAAAGTGCAAGCAAAAATTCCTTAAAGTTTCGAGTTAGCATGGAACATTTTGAACAAGAAAAAAATGACAGTATTAGGGGTGAGAATGCCTATCATAAAGCTGCTCAAGGGATCACCTTTCTTGCGCAAGCAGGCTTTTCCCCCATACTCACAGTAACCCGGACGTGGGAGGAGGAAAAAGATTCTGCAATGGAATTGGAGTTTATTAAATTTCTCCAGAAAAGCGGTGTGCAGCAGCCGCAAATAAAAATACTTCCTGGTTTTTTGTTGGGGCAGCTCGCAAAAAATGAAAGGGATTATTCAAAAGAAGAGTTTGTAACAGCAGAATGTTTCGAAAATTTTGATATCACCCAATTACAATGCGCAACATCTCGAATGGCAACAGGCGAGGGAGTTTATGTTTGTCC
>CAYYIR010000033.1:0-13356 GCA_964471995.1 uncultured Nitrospina sp.
ACAACTTGGAGTCCCAGTTTGCAGGAATCAAAGAGCGTATTTGTGAAGCCGATGGCACTCCAAGAAGGTTTATTAATATTTATCTAAACGAAGATGATATACGATTCCTCGATGGAGAAAATACAACAGTAAAAGATGGTGACGAGATCTCCATAATTCCTGCAATTGCAGGTGGTACGATCTGATGTTTGACTTTTCAGACGAACAAGTAGAGCGCTATAGCCGTCATATAATTCTCCCTGAGGTAGGCGGAGAAGGGCAAAGCAAACTTCTAGGATCAAAGGTATTACTTGTGGGTGCCGGCGGACTTGGTTCTCCAGCAGCATACTATCTTGCCGCTGCAGGAATAGGCAATATGGGTATTATAGATTTTGATACGGTGGACCTTAGCAATTTACAAAGGCAAATAATTCACAATACAGAGCGAATAGGAATGCTCAAAACAGAATCTGCAAAAAAAACAATTGCTGCCCTTAATCCGGATGTCAATGTTACCGTGTTCAATGAAAAGTTAAGTTCAGAAAATATTATGCGCCTATTTGAAGGTTACGACTATATATTAGATGGTACGGATAATTTTGCAACTCGATATCTTATTAATGATGCTTGTGTGCTGACTGGGAAAACTAACATTCATGGCAGCATATTCCGATTTGAAGGTCAGGTGACCGTATTCAAACCAAAAGAGGGTCCATGCTATCGTTGTTTATATCCTGAACCTCCCCCACCGGGCCTTATGCCCAATTGTCAAGAAGGTGGCGTACTTGGTGTTTTAGCCGGTATCATTGGAAATCTTCAAGTCGTGGAAACTTTGAAGTTGATTTTAGAGCAAGAGGAGACATTAGTAGGGTCTCTACTCTTATATGATGCGTTAAAAACCGAATTCAGGAAGCTTAAGCTCAAACGAGATCCTAAGTGCCCCGTCTGCAGTGATCAATCAACTATAACAGAATTAATAGATTACGAAGAATTTTGTGGGTTATCCCGCTGACAAAACTTTAACAATCACCCCATGTCCAGCTAAAATATTAAGGACAACGGGTTAACAATTTTTAAGCTATTTTATGTCATCTAAACCACTGAGTTTTCCTATCCCCTTTGATGTGCAGGCCCCAAGCTGCCCGGTCATCACCGACAAATCTGTCTTGGATGAAATTGGAAATACCCCTTTGATTCGGATCCATAATATTGGGAAAGAATACAAAAATGTAGATATCTATGCTAAAGCGGAGTGGAAAAATGCGGGTGGGTCTGTGAAGTCTCGGCCGGCTCTTAAAATGATCGAGGATGGAGAAAAATCGGGTGAATTAACCAAAGATAAAATAATACTCGATTCCACATCAGGTAACACCGGTATTTCCTATGCACTTATTGGAAAAGTTAAAGGTTATAAAGTCAAACTTGTGATGCCTGCTAATGTCTGCAAAGAAAGAAAAGGGCTTATGGCAGATTTTTATGGTGCTGAAATCGTTACATCCAGTCCATTTGAAGGGTCAGATGGGGCAATCTTGCTGGCTCGAGAAATTTATGAGAAGGATCCTGATAAATATTTTATGCCCGATCAATACAATAACAATTCCAACTGGAAGGCCCATTACGAAACTACTGCAAAGGAAATCTGGAAACAAACCAACCATCGCATCACCCACTTCCTTGCGGGCATAGGAACCGGAGGGACTATAATGGGGACCACTCGCGGCCTTCGAAATTTCAAATCAGATATAAAATGTTACGCTATTGAACCAGCGGAATCCCTACACGGATTGGAAGGCCTCAAACATATGGAGTCATCCATTATTCCCGGAATTTACAAGGAAGAAGAACTGGATGGAAAAATCAACGTACCCACTGAAGAGTCTTACGACATGGTTGAAACTTTGGAAAAAGAAGAAGGAATTTTAGTGGGGCATTCGTCTGCAGCTGCAATGTTAGGTGCTTTAAAGCTTGCTGCAACAATAGAGAGTGGAGTAATTGTCACAGTATTTCCAGACAGTTGTGAAAGATGCTACGTTAATTTTGGTCAACTCAAAAAGTATTACGAAAATCAATCAGATAAAAAGTTGCCTAAAGCAGACTAACTATCCAATAGAATGGGCCGCTTTCAAAAACATATATTTATTTGCATTAATCAAAGAAACGCTGACGACAAAAGAGGCTGTTGTTCTTCGAAAGGCGCAGTAGATCTCTTAGACCATCTAAAGGGCCGTGTTCACGAAATGGGTCTGAAAAGTAAGGTTCGCGTTAACAAGGCTGGTTGTCTGGATGCCTGCTCCCACGGGCCCACTCTTGTGATTTATCCTGATGAGACCTGGTACGCTCCACGAACAAAAGAAGATATGGAAGAAATTCTTCTCAAGCATATCCAAGGTAATATCCCAGTAGAACGTTTGATCTTAAATTTCAAAAAAGACCCATCGTCCTCTAATTAATATTTATCTCAAGAAGAGGTTTTAACCATTTTCATTTTTTTTAAAAGCTATAATGGTTCTAATTGAAGCCGGTTTAATTTTTTGACAGGGTTTTTGTGTTCAGGAATCGAAAAAAAGAAATCCTCCTTGCCATAGCGACTACTCTTTTAAGTAGCATAGCAGGTCTGATTCTAATAGAGACCTATTATTTGAGTTCCCGCTACAGTTCAGTCTGCGAAATTTGCCAATTCCATCCACAACTAGGCTGGGAAACTATACCCTCAAAAACCGTTAGTAATAAAAAGGTGACCTATACAACAAATTCTTTGGGAATGCGTTCTGGGGAAGTAGACAAAGATAAAGGACATATTCTATTAGTAGGTGACTCAGTTACCTTCGGTCTCGGCGTCAACAATAATGAAACTATTTCTCATTATCTAGCGAGAGAAAATCGAGAATTTCAAATTTTGAATCTTGGCGTTCCTGGCTATGGTATAGGGCAGTATTTTCTAAACCTGAAAAGGCATATTGATAAATTAAATACCAAATTAATTGTTTTAATTATTTATACCAGTAATGATCTAGATGAAACTAGGAAAGACACTCGATATGGAATCAGCAAACCTTTCTTCCATTACCAAGATGGGGATCTTATTTATCATAATCCTAAAATCTCTAAATATTCATGTTCGAATATTTACAGCCGTTCACGCATCGTAAAACATCTCATCCCTAATTTTATCATAAATCAATGTAAGTCAAAGGTTATTGAAATTAATAAAGCTAGCCGCACAATTGCTAAATTAATAGATGAAATAAGGATATTGGGACTGAAGAAAAATATTTCAACCCTAATTGTTTTATCACCAGCCCTTACAGCAGTTGAATGGGTTAATTGCAGGGGAAAAATCGGCAGGGTAGGCGAAGATATTGATCTTTGTAGAGATTTAGATCCGGGCTTTGAAACGTATTACAATTACTTTTCGAAAATGATGGACCTTTATCAACTCCCTTACATAGATTTTTTGGAAGATTTGGTCGCATATAATAAACAAAAAGAAATAAAACATTTATACAATGATAATGGAAAAGACATCCATCATTATTCCCCGCAAGGAAATCTCCTTCTTGCAAAGGCCATCGCTAAGCGTATAAAAGTAACTTCAGGAGGAAAGATAACTTTAAATGAAAATTAGCAGATTCTGAAACTTAACTCTTAATATAGTTAAACTGATTTTATGTTACTTTTCTTTCAACCTGAATTTTCTGATTTTAATTGAGATTGGCAGAGCCTATAAAAAACTCCCCTTTGTTGTAATAGCTCTTTTCTTTTTCCGAATTCAATGATTTCGCCCTGCTTAAGAACTAGAACTTTATCAACATGCATAAGAGTAGAAAGTCGGTGTGCAATTATGATACTCGTCCTTCCACGCGTCATTTCTTTAATTCCCTTTTGAATTTGTCGCTCTGTTTCAAGGTCAACGTTGGAAGTTGCCTCATCAAGCACGATTATACGAGGTTCAGTGGCAAGTGCTCTGGCGAATGATAATAACTGTCTTTGGCCTGAAGAAATACCTTCCCCACCCTCACTCAGTTCCTGCTCATATTTAGCAGGGAAATTATTAATAAACTCATGTGCATTGACAGCATTTGAAATCGATATGACTTCTTCCTTTTCCATCTCCTTATTGCCAAGCCGAATGTTATCCAAAACATTTCCGGAAAATAAAACAACCTCTTGTTGGACAAGCGAAATTTGTCTTCTTAAATCATATTTATTGATGGATTTAATAGATTCGTCATCAAAGATAATATCACCTTTATTTATTTCATAGAATCTACAAAGCGTATTAATGAGAGTTGTTTTTCCTGAACCTGTAGCACCTACAATCGCCAGACTCTCTCCTTCTAGCAAAGAAAAGGATATATCTTTTAATACATAATTATTTTCTTCATAAGCAAACCAAACATTTTTAAATTCTATCTTACCATTTAATTTATAAGCCTTTTGAGATGGAACAACCTCAGGTATCTGTTCCACGGTATCAAGTAATTCAAAAATACGTTCCGATGATGCCATAGCTGTTTGTATTACATTAAATTTTTCGGCTAAATCCCTAATCGGCTCAAAAAACTTTTGTAAATACTGTATAAAGGCGACCAAAGTCCCTAATTGAATTTCGTCTTGGACAAACCTTCCTCCTCCATACCAAATAACCAAGCTGATAGCTAACGAGCTAAAAAAATCAATGGAAGGCATATAAAAAGCATTGTACCGAACCGTTCTTAAATCCTCTTTTAACCTTTTATTGTTAATAGAGCTAAATTTCACATAATTTTTCTTTTCCTGATTGAAACATTGAACAGTATCCATTCCAGAAAGATTTTCTTTTAAATAGGAATTTAACTCCGACACATGTGCTCGATTTTTTCGGAGAGCATCCCAAGCACGGGTACGATAAGCTCTAGTTGCTAAACCTAATAATGGAAATACAATACAAACCATAAAAGTGAGTTTCCAATCAAGGTAAAGCATGACAAAAAAGATTCCGAAAAGGGTAAACAAATCACTAAAAACCATAATGAGCCCAGAAGTTAGCATTTCGTTTAATACTTCCACATCATTTACAACTCGGGTAATCATTTTCCCAATAGGATTATTATCAAAATATGAAAATGACATTTTATGAAGATGGGCGAATACTTTTGACCGAAGATCAAACATGACCTTTTGCCCTATATATTGCATGACATAAGTTTGGCAAAACTGGAAAAGGAAAGAACAAACCAGCACCGTTAAATAAATAACTGCTATCATATCCAGCCCACTCATATCTCTTGCCGTGATATGATCATCAATCACAATTTTCGTAAGATAAGGTCCGGCTAGATTTAGTATGGAAACGGTTAAAAGAAGTCCAATAGCTAGGACAACTAGGCCCGTATAGGGTTTGATATAAAAAATAATTCTTTTAAAAAGTATCCAACCTTTATAACGATCTATCAGATCTTCACTTTGGCTCATCAAAGAATTATCTCCATTTCTCTAGCCAAGCTTTGATTACGGAATAAATCTGTATAGACTCCTCCAAACTCTAACAATTGAGAGTGGTTACCCTGCTCTATAATTTTCCCGTTTTCCATAACTATTATGTTGTCTGCATCTCTAATAACTGAAAGCCGATGAGAAATAATTATCTTAGTCGTTTCCTTATAATGTTCATTTAGATTTCTCAGTAACTTCGACTCCATTTCAGAATCAAGATTAGAGAATGAGTCATCCAAAATCAAAACCTTGGGGTTCGTCAATAACGCACGGGCAAGTGCAATCCTTTGTTTTTGACCTCCTGATAATGTGACACCCTTCTCTCCTACTGATGTCTCAAGTTTGTCAGGAAATTGATTTAAATCGGAGGCCAATCCTGAAAATTGGACTACTTTTTCTATCTCGCTATCAGTTACATTCTCTCTGCCCAAAATAATATTATTCCGAATGGACATCGAAAAAAGAAAAGGTTCTTGGTTCACGTATCCTATATAATCTCGTAATTGTTTTAATGGTAAATCCCGAATAGATTTACCACTCATGGAAATCTCCCCAGAGTCAGGATCATAAAATCGCAGTAACATTTGACACAAAGTTGTTTTTCCTCCTCCAATAACTCCAACAACACCCAAGGTTTGCCCTGTTGAAAGCTTTAAATTAATTTCTTCCAAAGCCTTAATTTGCTTATTAGGGTAGTTAAAACAGACACTAGAAAACTGAATATTTTTAAGACCTTTGATTACTGTTTGCTCTGAGGTTTGTTCCATAATCGCGGACCTTTCTAAAAACATTTCATTAATTCTTTCCATCCCAACAAAACCTTTTTGCGTAAGGTTAAAAACATATCCAATTCCCATCATAGGCCATGATAAAAGCATGAGATAGCCGTTAAAGGCAACAAAGGAACCTAAACTTAATTCTTCAGCTATGACTAATTTCCCTCCAATCCATAAAGAAATCATACCGGCAATTCCAACTGCAAAAACCATTGTGGGAGTAAATATTCCAAAAACTTGGGTCACACGTAAGTTTTTCTTAATGTACTCTTGATTAGTTTCTGTGAATTTTTTCTTTTCATATTCTTCCTGCACAAACGCATGTAAAACTCTAATACCTGAAAGATTTTCCTCAACTTGTTCAGTAATTTTACCTAAATGCTCTTGAACCGCTCTATGTCTTTTACCTATTTCTTTTACGAAGCAAAAAAACAGGATAGAAATAAAAGGAAGTGGAATAAAAACCTTTAGAGTCAAATCAAAATTAATCCAACTCATCATTATCACTGCCATAATTATTACGAACACGGCATCAATCAGTATTAAAACACCTAAACCAAAAAAATCTCTTACCGCCCTTAAGTCATTGGTTGCCCTTGACATCAAATCCCCGGTTTTTTGTTTTTGATACCATAGTCGATCAAGACTTAGCAGATGGTTAAAAAGGTCATTTAAAATATCAAACTCAATTTTTCGTGAAAGACCAAACATATATTTACGCCATCCAAATCGCCCAAACACAAGAACCAATGAGATTGAAAACAGGTACATCACATACCTTAACAATACTGCTTCTGGCGGCTTTTCAGGAATGACATCAATAAATTCTTTTATCAACCAGGGAACTAATAAGGTCATAGTATCCGTAATTATCAATGCCCCGATTCCCAACAAAAATTCTTGGCGGTATTTACGCACATATGGAAAAAATGTTTTTATAATATTCAATCTAAACTCTCATTTTTATTTTCTTAATTAATTTTCAGCTATTCTTAATTACATAGAAAATTTTTGATGTTATCACTAAAGTTTAAAAAAACATTAGCTCAATACTTTATTGTCATTTATTAAATTGGAGTAAACAGGAAACTGCTATTTCTTAGGTAGGGAAATTATAAAATAGTTTCTTACTGTTTTTGCCGCGACCAGTTGATTTGCAAAGTCGCTTGCGTCCGATTGAGATTCGAATTTACCGGCTCTCACTTTATACCAATATCCTGCGCCAGAGTTTCGCTTGGATTTTTCCACATATAGGTTTTTAACTTTTTTCTTTCTTAGGTTTACCATCAATTTTGTTGCCTGTTTTTTATATAGGAACGCTGCAATTTGAACCGTATACAAAGTTCCCTTTTTAACTTTTGATGGTTTAGAAACAGCAATTGATTCTCCTAACCGTTGAGATCTAATCGGTAGCGAGAGATCCTTAAAAATATTACCACCAATAATCAATATTAAAAGAGCTGTAAAGCTTCCAAGTTTTACCCTAAAAGGAAGGTTACCGAATCGATAAATTGTATCCAAAGCCCTTAATAATATCCATTTCCCAAAACCTCTTAATAAAACTCCAAACCATTTTAATGCTTTCCATATATATGAAGCCTTGGAGGCCATAAGACCCATTTCAACCTTTAAAAGCTTCAAGTCCTTAAGATCTTCTCTTCTAAACAGCTTTATTTTTTTGAATTTATAGGTAATTTTCGATTCATCAGATTTTGACTTCAACTTAGTTTGTTCAATCTCATTTAACTGAGCAAATATTTCCTCACAACTTCTATGCAAATCAGGTGCAACACCAACAAGATTCCCATCGCAAAATAATTGACCGAGAATGCTTTTTATTTGATTCTCTTCTGGAACAGAATATTCTAGTGCCTTAAAATAAAATCTCAATGCCCGCTCATCAGTTCTTTGATGAGCCAAATAAATAGGAAGAACAAATCGAACAATATCCTCGGAAAGTTTATTTCTCTCATTAAGTGCGCTTAGAAAAACTGGTTCCGTTTGTCCTGACCATTGTTTTGCCTTTAAAAATAATGTCGCTAAATAGGTAGTGAGAACCGGATCACGCCTCTCTTCCTTCTGGAACATAATGAGCAACAAATCCATTTCATGCTGATTAAGTTCTTCCCCTCTGTTTAAAATAGATAAAAGTGGTTTTTTAAATCGAGTATTTTGAGGGCTTTGTATTAAAGCTTGCACGTAAATATTTAAAGCACTTGGAGATTCGTCACCAATTGAAAGAAGATAATCTGCATACTGCAATACACCTAAGCTTCTATAACTTTTTCCTTTAGTTGGTAAAAAATATGAAGAATAAGTAAGCTTAATTAATTCCTCAAACTGGTTTTTTATGTTTTTAACTATTGATCCAGGTAAAATATTTTTTAATTCATAGAGGGAATTATGAAATAGTTGCTCTCCAAGCATCCCATAGCCTATAAAACCAAAAAAAAGACATGTAATAAATATCACCCATTGAATGACAACATCATCAAAAACAATATTAGGCAAAGCTACTTCGTGCACAAAATAAAGAAATGAAAACCCTATCCCCACAACCATTAGCAAGGATATCGTTAATCGAGCAAAATAAAATTTTAGAGTTTGATACAACATATTAATTTACGGACTTGAAGAATCGATAATGGCTTCCGGTTCTTTGGAAACCTCTGTTATATTTTCGAATCCCTCATTTAAAATTGGTAACGGTGAAAGATCAATATCATCTTTTACAGCGACCTCCATCTTTTCCAGAGAAAATTCTTCAGGTAAACGGCCTGTCTCTACATCCACGGTTTCAAATTTTATATTGTCTGGAACAGGGAATTTAACCATTGTTTTTCCTTCTAGAGCTTTTTGCATAAAATGAACCCAAATAGGCGCAGCAGCACTAGCTCCCGTTAGACCTTTTCCAGATTTCGTCCGCATTGGATCGTTGTTATCAAAACCCACCCATACAGAGGTAGAAAGATCCTTTGTAAATCCATTAAACCAGGAATCTTTAAAATTATTAGTCGTTCCCGTCTTACCAGCCGCGGGATGCCTAAAACCCATCCTTCGAATCACCCGACCAGTTCCTCGCTCAATCACACCCTGCATCATGTCTAACAATGGATAAAGAGTGTCTGGTGAAAATTGTTGGACCCCTTGATAAAAATGTTCATAAAGACGGTTACCCTGAAAATCCTCTATTTGCTGAATCAAATAAGGTTCATTATAAATTCCAAGATTTGCAATAACGCTATATGCAGAGGCTATTTCAAGGGGTGCTAGACCAGAAGTACCAAGAGCTAAAGAGAGGTGCTTTCCCAACGGACTTTTAATTCCAAATTTTCTGGCGGTCCTAATAACTTTTTCGGGCCCAACCTGTTGTATAAGTTTGACCGACACAATATTAATTGATTTCAACAAGGCTTTTTTAAGAATAATATTTCCAGCAAATTCCTCATCAAAGTTTTGTGGTTCCCAGGGTTTTGTTCCGGCAATTTCTATTTTTAGAGGCTCATCGACCACAACAGTGGCTGGAGAAAAACCCAGGTCCTCCATAGCTGTTAAATAAACAAAAGGCTTAAAAGATGAACCTGGAAGCCTATTATTAGAAACAGCCCGATTAAATTGGCTGTGAGAGTAGTTTCTTCCTCCAAGTAAGGCTTTTATGGCACCACTTTTATTTTCAACTGCTACAAGAGCCACCTGCAATTTTTCTGACCGGGACTCTTTTTTCATTTTCCCTTTAAGTAATTCCAAATGATTTTGCGCACTTCGCCAAGCAAATTTTTGCAATCTAGTATCCAAAGTCGTGATAATTTTCAGCCCACCAAAATGCACAAATTCTTTTCCATAACGCCTTTCCAGCTTTGCCAATACCTCATCTGCAAAATATAGATTAGGATTTGATTTGATTTTTGGAATTGCAAGATCAACAACAGAGTTTAAGGCCTCCTCCCTTTCTTGTGTTGAAATCATTTGTTCAGAAACCATCCGTTTTAAAACATAATCGGCTCGCCTCATGGCCTTTTCATAATGAACAAAGGGATTTGCATTATTTGGAGAATTAGGTAACCCAGCTAATATCGCAGACTGCAGAAGAGTCAAATCTCTTGCCCTTTTATTAAAATAAGTCTTTGAAGCTTCTTCTACTCCATAGGCACCGCTACCAAAATAGATCTGATTACTATATGCTTCAAGGATTCGTTCCTTACCAAAAGTTACTTCTAATTGAAAAGCAATCATGAGCTCTTTTATTTTTCTAATCCAATTTCTTTCAAAAGAAAAAAATAAATTTTTTGATAACTGCTGAGTTATCGTACTCCCCCCTTGTACAATTCTTTTAGTTCGCAAATTTGTAATGAGAGCTCTTATAAGACCACGGTGATCAATGCCACTGTGATTGTAAAATCGGGAATCTTCAACAGCAATAATTGCCTTTAAGAATTCTGGCGCGATATCCTCCAGACCTACTGGATATCTTTCTCCCAAAACTTTAATTCGTTCACCATTTGCAGAATATATCTCTGTAGGTAAACTGAGGTTAATATGTTCCAAGTTTTTTGGAAGTTGAGGAAGATCCTTACTTATCCAGGCATATAGACCTGAAAAAACTAAAATAGAAAAAAGAATAAATACTGCGATTACCAAATTCACGTATTGTAGAAAGCGAGAAATCAAGGATTCACCTCAAATCCGGACTCTGATTCAGCTAAGGTTTCCACAAAACTATCAGGTCTTTCAATTTGGGACATTATGTTATTAGCTAGACCAACAGGTATCGGTATTAATAAAACTCCTGTGTAGTAATCCGTGTCGTATTCAATTCCAAACATAAGATCTTGGGATTCCTCATCATTCTCCACAAACTCGGCTAAACCCACGCGAGTGAGATAATAATTTTTCTCTAAAAACCAGCGTGGCTCTGGGAAAACAGCCTTCTGAGTGACAGGATCAAGGGTTTTCAATATTGGCAATACCTCATGAATATTAAAAATTCGATTTGGCTTGAAGCTGGAGTCCTCAAGTGTTCCTCTCTTGATAGATCGCGTAGTACGAATATCCATTATCGTGTCAACAGATAGGAATATTTCCTTAATTGGAATATTTTTTTTATCAAGAAATTGCAGAGTAATCCAAGGACCAAATCGTTTTAATAAAACACGATCCCAGATTTTTTTTGAATCGAGGTCTGCCAAGTCATAAGAAGACATGATTAGATTCGAGCCTTGTCCAGGAAAATCAAAATACAGTTGGATAAATTTTTCACGCGTTATAACTAAAGGGAATCCAGGCGCAACATTTTCAAACAATTGTTTTAGAGAAGAAATATTCGAGGTGTTTTCTTCCTGACTATCCAGAGAGGAGCGAATGGATTGGATTTGGGCTTGTGCAATTAGGGATTGTCTATCTCGTTCCCACATACGACCTAGTTGCGGCCGTTTGTGGTTTTGCCACTTCAAGTAGTAACCGACACTTTTTTCAAATAGGTTAGTATAAGACTCAATGTAAAAAAAAGCAGAAAGGATGGCTAAGCCTACCAGACTGTGCCACGACCTTCTGACACCAGCGATTTTCACAAATTTTTATCTCACGGTGATTTTATTAATATTCCGAACAACCATTCTAAGCCTGTCTATCTTTGCTTGCAAAGCTTTTTTGTCCATTTTTTTACTGCCCGGTTTTCTTTTTGTTTTAGGGTTCTGGGGGGCCTTAGCTTCAATTTTTACTTTTCCCCTTCTACTAGTTTTTCCCGATAGCGGGTTTATCACCCTACCCGTTTCTAAGATTTGATTCATAGATTCTATTAAATCTTTTTTGAATCGCAGTGACATTTTTCTAAATATAGTCAGAAGGCGCTTTTCTGAATCATTGATGGTCATTAACTCCTGACAATTAGGTTCAAGAAAAGTCACATTACCAGCTTTGAAATCTATAGACTGTATGTTTACAGGAGTCATCCCCTTATTTATTTTTTCAAGAGGGGCAATATCATTTGGTTTAATAGACTGTGTTAAAAAACTCTCAAGAGAAATGTTACCCAAACGAGCGATTTTTACTAACACCCCAACCGGGGCATCCCTCTCTCCGGCCTCATAACGCACAAAGGTCCTAAAACCAACATTCAAAATGTTGGCCATTAAAGCTTGGGTACAGCCCAACTCTTTTCGAATAGTTTTCAAGTTTTTAGCCAAAATTGACATGTGTTTCACGAAACATATTTTTATGATTTAAATTAATTTTAAGTCTAATGCCTGAAATTATTTATTCCAATATAACTTCACATTATTTAACAATATGACCAATAAACCATAAATTTTAATATTTTTAATCTATAAGATCATAATATATTTGTAAAAATATAATCTGTTTAAATTTAGAACATCAAAATTGAATTGTGTCAAAATTATGTGGATTCTATAGAACTCTCACAAATGACCCAAAGCAGTTATAAATAAAGGTCTTCATACCCCTCCTACCCCATAATTTTTTAAATGGCATAGTATTTGCTTTTCATAAATTATTAATATCGAACAAACTTTAGGAGTTTTTAAATATGGGTTCAGATGAATTATTTGAAAAAGAATATGAAAACTTAAATGATGCCATTTTAAAAGCTATTGTTTCTTCCAAGGATGTTCAAAAAATACTTATAACGCTTAAAGAACGGGAAGAAATAAACGACACAGCAGTTTTAAACCTCTTTCTCAGTTTAGATGAATTATATGAAATGATTTCTGAAAAGCATAACAAGAACTCTTGTGCCTATAAATCGGAGCCCACAGAATCGAACACACTCAACCACAAAGAAGATGTATCAAAAAAGGTTGACTCACCTGGCAATAATGAAAATTTTATTGATGGTAAATCTCTCACTTTAAACGAAATACTTTTCGAAAATTTTTGTCAGGAAAAGTTTAATGAAGAGATATGGAAAAAGAAGGCTCGCATAAGTCTATAAAAAAATAAATTTGGGCTTTTACCAATCACTTTTTAAATATCTTAGAATCACAAGCGATATATTTTATTTGTTTTAACGGGACAACAAATATCTCATCGGCAGTGGTGACTTCAAACAACTCCAAATCATCGCTGAAGCCATGCTTTTCTGTAGTTTCTAATATTAACTCTTGACTAT